>NZ_JBAKHS010000010.1:0-246442 GCF_036906795.1 Micromonospora sp. CPCC 205739
AACCGTCGGTCAGGGCAAGGGTCAGACAGCCGGGTGACCGCTCCTACATCCTCACTGTCAGGGCAGCGCGGCGACCGCGTCCGCGTACGCGACGCCGGTGGCGACCGCCGCGTCGATGAGGACGCCCAGTTGGGCCGGGGCCACCCCGTGCTCCAGGTCGGTGGTCACGTCGCCGGCCAGCACCAGCTCGCCCTCGCCCAGGTCGTGCACGTACGCCTTGGGCAGCAGCCGGTCGTGGTTCCAGCCGTTGCAGAACTCGTACGCCTCGGTCAGCCGGGACGCGGGCAGGCGCCGGGCCGCCACCACTCGGGCGTGCAGGATCTCGCCGTGCTGCCCGACCTGCCGGAACTGGATGACCGCCTCGTGCCAGCGCCCGACCACCACCGGACCGGCGTCCACGGCGTAGACGTCGCCCCGGCGGTCCAGCGCGGCGATGATCATCGACAGGCTCAGCGGGGCCAGTTCGTCGGCTGCCGGGGCGAACGGTGTGCCGTCCGCCGCCGGGTCCTCGCCGGTCTCGTCGGGCAGCGGCACCGGGGTGGCCAGCGGCCGCTCCGCCAGCCAGGAGGCCATCCGGCCGGACTGGTGCCCGGTGCCGTTGCGCGCGTCGAAGCTGCCGGCCAGCCCGGTGGCCAGCGTCAGCAGGTCGGTGCCGAGGGTCTCCACGTCCACCTCGGCCGCCGGCCGGCTGCCGTGCGCCGGCCGGCGCACCCGCCGCCCGGCCAGCCCCGCCTCGGCGGCCAGGACGCAGACCAGCGCCCCGGCGGCGGCGAACTCCATCGCGGACAGGTCGTCGTACGGATGGTCCAGCCGGTGCAGTTGCTCGGCCAGGATGTCCAGCCCCCGGCCCGGGTGCCCGGCCAGCGCGCAGAAGCGCAGGTGCGCGGCGAGGTACGGGAAGGCGCCCTGCTCCCGCCGGTGCCGCCGGTACGCCCGCAGGTGCGCCTGCCCGGCCCGCTCCGCCTCCCCGCTGCGCAGCCACGGCAGCAGCGCGACGGCCAGGGCCCGCTCCGGGGAGTCGGTGCAGTCCACCGCGCCGTCGAGGACGGGACGCAACGTCTCCAGCGCCGCCGCGTCGTCGCCCCAGCCGGCGAGCAGTTCCGCCCGGCGTACCGGCAGGCAGCCGGGGCAGCCGGCGGTCGGGTCGGGTTCGGCGGCGGTCCAGTCGTCGTACCGGCGGCGGGCGGTCGGTTCGTCGCCGAGGTGGTCGGCGAGCCGGCAGCGCAGCTGGGCGACGAGCGCGGTCGGCTCGCCGGTCCGCCGGGCCAGGTCGTCGAGGAGGGCGCGGGCCTGGTCGAGGCCGATCCGCGGGGTGCCGATCGCCGCCTCGACCGCGTACCGCTGGTGCCGGCGCAGCAGCTCGGCGTCGCCGGGGCGCTCCGCCAGCAGGTCGGGTGCCCGGTCCACGGCCGCCAGGCAGCGCCGCACCGGCTCGGCCAGCCGCCACCGCTCCCCGTGCAGCAGGTACGCCTCGACCAGCGCGAACCGGGCGTCCAGGGCGGAGTGCGCGTCGCCCAGCGCGTCGGCGCGGGCGGCGATCCGGTCCAGCTCGGCGAAGCGGGCCTCACCGTCGGGCATGTCCCGGGCGTCGGCCAGCGCCGCGACCAGCTCCGGGACGCGCGGGTTCAGCCCCCGCCGGAGGTGCTCGCCCCGGCCAGTCACCGGATCGCCCCGGGGAGCTGGGCGACGGCGGCGGCCAGCTGACAGCCGGTGGAGATGCCGCAGTCGACGAGCTGGTCGAGCTGGTGCGGCGTGACCCCCCGTTCCAGGTCGGTGATCACCTCGCCGCAGACCCGGGCCACCCCCTCGTCGTCGACGTGCACGAACGCCTTGGGCCAGAGCCGGTCGTGGTTCCACGAGTTGCAGAAGGCGTAGAGCGTCGGGACGTACTCGATGCCGAAGGCCGGCGCGGCCATGGTGCGGACCTGGAGCAGCTCGCCGGCCTCGCCGGGGCGCAGGAACCAGATCAGGTTGTCGTCCCAGCGCCCCACCAGGTCGCCGTCGGCGTCGGCGGAGAAGGCGTACCCGCGGTTGGCGAGCACGGCGGCGATCAGTTCGCCGGTCAACGGCCGCAGGGCCTGCGGGTGCCCGGCCAGGGGGTCGTCCGGACCGTCCTCGAAAGCAGGCGACGCCATCGGGCATCCCTTCCTGAGGCGAATAACACGTCTGTGGGCGTGGTCCGCGCTGCGACGCGCGGACACGACCCGGAAAAGCGGCGATCTCCCGGGTCACGCCGTTACGGTGACTGTATGGCGGGCCGTACCTCTCAGGCGAGCCGGCGACGCGGCGCGTCGCCGCGCGGTACCACGAACAGCCGTGCCCGCCAGCCGGCGAAGAAGGCCACCCGGGCTCCGGCCCGGCGGCGGCCGGCGGCCCGGCCCGGCCCGGCGGTCTACGTCGGACGCGCGGTGGGTGCACTGTGGATGGGGCTGGCGCACGGCGTGGGCTGGGCGGTCCGCGCGGCCGGCCGGCAGGCCGCCTCCGCCGGCGACCTCGACCCGGAGCACCGCCGCGACGGCGCCGGGCTGCTCCTGTTCGGCCTGGCCATCCTCAGCGGGGTGGGGATCTGGTTCTCCGGGGCCGGCCCGCTCGGCGCCCGGCTCGCCGACACCGTGCGGCTCTTCCTCGGCGCGATCGCGATAGTGGTCCCGGTGCTGCTGATGATCGGCGCCTGGCGGCTGATGCGGACGCCCGCCGACCCCGAGCACCGCGGCCGTGGCCTGGTGGGCTGGGGCTCGATGCTGGTGGCCACGGCGGCGATGCTGCACATCGGACAGGACCCGGTCGACCCGGTGCAGCGCGACTACGCCGGTGGGCTGATCGGCGCCGGCGTGGGCGACCTGCTGGAGGCGGGGGTCACCGCCTGGGTGGCGGTGCCGCTGCTGATCCTGCTGCTCGTCTTCGGGCTGCTGGTGGTCACCGCGACCCCGATCAACAAGATCCCCGAGCGGCTCGGCCTGCTCGCCGGCACGCTGGTCGCGCCGCCGGCCGGCCCGGAGGCGGAGGAGGACCCGGCGGCGAAGCCGGCCCGCCGCCGCCCGGCGAAGCGGACCGCGCCGCCGCCGCTGGACCCGGACGACCTCGACGAGGACGAGGACGCGGTCAACCTCCAGGACACCCTGGTGCTGCCGCGCAAGCCGAAGGTGCCGGCCAGCCGCAAGCCGGTCGAGCCGCCGGAGCACTCGCCCGCGCCCACCCGGGCCGAGCAGCTCGCGCTCACCGGCCTAGCCGGCGACTACACGCTGCCGCCGGCGAACATGCTCAGCAGCGGTGCCGCGCCGAAGACCCGGAGCAAGGCCAACGACGAGGTGATCGCGGCGCTGACCGGCGTCTTCGAGCAGTTCGACGTGGACGCCGCGGTGACCGGGTTCACCCGCGGCCCGACGGTCACCCGCTACGAGGTCGAGCTCGGGCACGGGGTCAAGGTCGAGCGGATCACCCAGCTCTCCCGCAACATCGCGTACGCGGTGAAGTCGCCGGACGTGCGCATCCTCAGCCCGATCCCGGGCAAGAGCGCGGTCGGCGTGGAGATCCCGAACACCGACCCGGAGAACGTCGCCCTCGGTGACGTGCTGCGCTCGCGGGCCGCCACCAGCGACCACCACCCGATGGTGGTGGCGCTCGGCAAGGACATCGAGGGCGGCTACGTGGTGGCCAACCTGGCCAAGATGCCGCACATCCTGATCGCCGGCGCGACCGGCGCGGGCAAGTCGTCCTGCCTGAACTCGCTGCTGGTGTCGATCCTCACCCGGGCCACCCCGGACGAGGTGCGGCTGCTGCTGATCGACCCGAAGCGGGTCGAGATGACCGGGTACGAGGGCATCCCGCACCTGGTCACGCCGATCGTGACCAACGCGAAGAAGGCGGCCGACTCGCTGGAGTGGGTCGTCCGCGAGATGGACATGCGCTACGACGACCTCGCCGCCAACGGGGTCCGGCACATCGACGACTTCAACCGCAAGGTACGCAACGGCGAGATCAAGGCCCCGCCGGGCAGCGAGCGGGAGATGCGGCCGTACCCGTACCTGCTGGTGATCGTGGACGAGCTGGCCGACCTGATGATGGTCGCCCCGCGCGACGTGGAGGACTCGGTCGTCCGGATCACCCAGCTGGCCCGCGCGGCCGGCATCCACCTGGTGCTGGCCACCCAGCGCCCCTCGGTCGACGTGGTCACCGGTCTGATCAAGGCGAACGTGCCGTCCCGGCTGGCGTTCGCCACCTCCTCGCTGGCCGACTCGCGGGTCATCCTCGACCAGCCGGGCGCGGAGAAGCTGCTCGGCCGCGGCGACGGGCTCTTCCTGCCGATGGGCGCCTCCAAGCCGGTGCGGATCCAGGGCGCCTGGGTGACCGAGCGCGAGATCGCCGACGTGGTGAAGTTCTGCAAGGACCAGCGCGAGCCGGAGTTCCGCCCGGACGTGCTGGCCCCGGCGCAGGACAGCAAGAAGAAGATCGACGAGGACATCGGCGACGACCTGGACCTGCTGGTCCAGGCGGTGGAGCTGGTGGTCACCTCGCAGTTCGGCTCGACCTCGATGCTCCAGCGCAAGCTGCGGGTCGGCTTCGCCAAGGCGGGCCGCCTGATGGACCTGATGGAGACCCGGGGCGTGGTCGGCCCGTCCGAGGGCTCCAAGGCCCGCGACGTGCTGGTCAAGCCGGACGAACTGGAAGAGGTCCTGGTCGGCCTCCGCGGCGACCAGGACTAGCCCTTTCGCACGACGAGGCCCGCCGGGATCCGGCGGGCCTCGTCGTGCGAAGGTGGTGGGTCAGTTGTTCATGATGGCGGCGACGAGGGCGATGCCGATGACGGCGCCCACGACGCTCGCGGCGGCGGCGTACCAGCCGAGCGGCTTGTCGCCCAGCACCGCGCCCACGATGCCGAGCACCAGGCCGGCGAGGCCGAAGATCACCGGCGCCACGAAGATGGCGACGACGGCGAAGACGAAGGCCAGGATCGTGCAGATCCGGGCGGCGTTGCTGCGCGGGCGGGCGGTCGCGTGCATGTCGGCCATGACGTCCTCCGAGGTGAGAGCCGCTGTAGGTGTCCGGCCGATCTCTACCCACTCCCGCCTCGGACTACGCATCCGGGTCGATACCACCCCCGCCCGGGCGCTCGCGGTCAGTGGAAGAGCTTGAGCCCCACCACGCCGGCGACCACCAGCAGCAGGCAGGCGATCCGGGCGAAGCTGGCCGACTCGCCGAGGGCCACCATCCCGTACACGGCGGTGCCGACCGCGCCGATGCCGACCCAGATCGCGTAGCCGGTGCCGACCGGGATCTCGCGCAGCGCGTACGCCAGCCCGAGCATGCTGAGCACCAGGGTCACCACGAAGACGACGGAGGGGAGGGGGCGGGTGAAGCCGGCGCTGCGGTCGAGCGACACCGCCCACGCGGTCTCCAACAGGCCGGAGAGCACCAGCACGATCCAGGCCACGGGTCATCACCTCGGTACAGCGGGCCCCGGGCCCTCGCGGCCGGGACGAGTCGGTCTGTTCCTCGCGGGGCGTCTTGGCCTGACCGGGTACGCCCACCACTCGTCCGGGGCGGCCGGGGCCGCCGTCGCCGACGCTAACACCGCCCGGTCCGGGCGGGGCGTGATTCGGCGCACCCACGGGTTGAGCTGAAGCTGACTTCAGGTTGCACGATGGCGGGCATGACGCTGCTCTTCACCGACCGGGAGGTCGCCGCCGCCCTGGACGCCCCCGCGACCGTCGCGGCGATGCGGGACGCGCTGCTGGCCGCCCACGCCG
The DNA here is from genome assembly GCF_036906795.1 of Micromonospora sp. CPCC 205739. Lineage (NCBI taxonomy): Bacteria > Bacillati > Actinomycetota > Actinomycetes > Micromonosporales > Micromonosporaceae > Micromonospora > Micromonospora sp. CPCC 205739. The sequence continues at coordinate 5,748 of NZ_JBAKHS010000010.1, forward strand.
GGCGGCTCGTCGCCCCGCCCCGGACGGCCGCCCCGCTCGGCGGCGGGCGGCTGGTGCTCACCGCCGGCCACCTCACCGGCGAGTGGTACGGCTTCCGCTCGTACGACACCTTCGGGTTGCCGGAGGCCGAGCAGCTCGTGGTGCTGCACGACGGGCGTACCGGGGCGGTGCGGGCGGTGGCGGTCGGCGAGGAGCTGGGCTCCCGGCGTACCGGAGGGCTGGGCGGGGTGGCGGTGGACGCCCTGGCCCGGCCGGACGCGGCCACCCTCGGCGTGATCGGCTCCGGCCGGCAGGCGTGGACGCAGGTCTGGGCCGCCGCGGCGGTGCGCCCGCTGCGCGAGGTGACCGTGCACAGCCGCTCGGCCGCCCGCCGGGACGCGTTCGCCGCCCGGGTCCGCGCCGAGCTGGGGGTACCGGCCCGCGCGGTGGACTCGGCCGGGGCGGCAGTCCGGGACCGGGACGTGGTGGTGCTCGCCACCACCAGCACGACGCCGGTGCTCGACGCCGCCGATCTCGCCCCGGGCACCCACGTCAACGCGGTCGGCTTCAAGCAGGCCGACCGGCACGAGTTCGGCACCGACCTGCTCGACGCCGCCGACCTGCTGGTCACCGACTCGCCGGCCCAGGCGGGCGCGTACTCCCCGCCGATGCTCGCCGCCGTCGAGCCGTACGCGGGAGGGCTGCGCGACCTGGGCGCGGTGCTGGCGGGGGCGGTCCCCGGCCGGACCGGCGCGGACCAGCTCTCCGTCTTCTGCTCCACCGGCCTGGCCGGCACGGAGGTCTTCCTCCTCGACCGGCTGGTGCGGGTGGGTGCGGCGGCGGTCTGACCGGAGGGCGGTGTGAGCCGCCCGATGCGGCGGCGCGGGCGTTGCCGGGCCCCGCCGCGCCGCCCGGTACCCTCGGATGGTGTCTGCCACCTCCCCTTCCCCCGCTGCCGACGGCCGCCGCGTCGCCCTGCTGACCCTGGGCTGTGCCCGCAACGAGGTCGACTCGGAGGAGTTGGCCGCCCGGCTGCACGCCGACGGCTGGCAGGTCACCACCGACGGCGAGGGCGCCGACGTGGTGGTCGTGAACACCTGCGGCTTCGTGGAGAAGGCCAAGCAGGACTCCATCCAGACCCTGCTCGCCGCCGCCGACACCGGCGCCAAGGTGGTCGCGGCCGGCTGCATGGCCGAGCGGTACGGGCGTGAGCTGGCCGACAGCCTCCCCGAGGCGCAGGCGGTGCTCAGCTTCGACGACTACCCGGAGATCTCCGCCCGGCTGAACGCGGTCGTCGCCGGCGAGGCGGTCGACGCGCACACCCCGCGTGACCGGCGCGAGCTGCTGCCGCTCACCCCGGTCTCCCGCCGGGACAGTGCTGTCTCGCTGCCCGGCCACGGCACCCCCGCCCGGGGCGTCACCGAGACCGACGAGCACACCCCGGCGCACCTGCGCCAGGTGCTGCGCCGCCGGCTCGACACCGGCCCGGTCGCCTCGCTGAAGCTGGCCAGCGGCTGCGACCGGCGCTGCGCGTTCTGCGCCATCCCCGCCTTCCGCGGCGCCTTCGTCTCGCGTACGCCGGACGAGCTGCTCGCCGAGGCGGAGTGGCTGGCCAAGACCGGCGTCCGCGAGCTGGTGCTGGTCAGCGAGAATTCCACCTCGTACGGCAAGGACCTGGGCGACCCCCGGGCGCTGGAGAAGCTGCTGCCGCAGCTCGCCGCGATCGACGGCATCGTCCGGGTGCGGGCGAGCTACCTGCAGCCCGCCGAGACCCGGCCCGGCCTGGTCGAGGCGATCGCCACCACGCCCGGCGTGGCGCCCTACTTCGACCTGTCCTTCCAGCACTCCAGCGAGCCGGTGCTGCGCCGGATGCGCCGGTTCGGCTCCACCGACCGGTTCCTGGAGCTGCTGGCGGGCGCCCGCGCCCTGGCGCCGGAGGCCGGCGCGCGGAGCAACTTCATCGTCGGCTTCCCCGGCGAGACCCGCGCCGACGTCAACGAGCTGGTCCGGTTCCTGACCGAGGCGCGCCTCGACGCGATCGGCATGTTCGACTACAGCGACGAGGACGGCACCGAGGCCGCCGGGCTGCCTGGAAAGGTCTCCGCCGCCACCGTCAAGCGCCGGTACGACCGGCTCAGCGCGCTCGCCGACGAGCTCTGCTCGCAGCGGGCCGAGGAGCGGCTCGGCTCGACCGTCGAGGTGCTGGTCGACTCGGTCGACGGCGGCGTGGTCGAGGGGCGGGCGGCCCACCAGGCGCCCGAGGTCGACGGCTCGACCACGCTGGTCGCGCCGGTCGGCGGCGGCGTCGACCTGGCCGCGCTGCGCCCGGGCGATCTGGTCCGCGCCACGGTCACCGCGACCGAGGGTGTCGACCTGGTCGCCGTGCCGGATGAGATGATCTCGGCGGCGCCCGGCGCGGAACGGTGACGGCGCGTCCGGAGAAAGCGGGGGAGCCACGTGGTGCGGTGCCTGGTACGCCACGGCGGCCGGAGCGGGGGGCGACCGTGACCGGTGCGACGGAGTCGGCGCCGGTGGTCGCCCGGGTGCCGGTGGTCAACGCGGCCAACGCGCTGACCGCCCTGCGGCTGGTGCTGGTGCCGGTCTTCGCGGTCTCGGTGATCGTCTCCGGGACGACCCGCGCCGGCTGGCAGATGGCCGCCTGCCTGATCTTCGCGGTCGCCTCGGCGACCGACCTGGTCGACGGCTGGATCGCCCGCCGGTTCAAGCTGGTCACCTCGGTCGGCAAGGTCGCCGACCCGATCGCCGACAAGGCGCTCACCGGCGCCGCCCTGGTGCTGCTCTCCTGGTACGACCGGCTGCCCTGGTGGGTGACGGCGGTGATCCTGGTGCGGGAGTGGGGCGTCACCGCGCTGCGCTTCTGGGTGATCCGGCGCGGGGTGATCGCGGCCAGCCGGGGCGGCAAGATCAAGACGGCGCTGCAGATCCTCGCGATCACCTGGTACCTCTGGCCGATGCCGGCCGCCCTCGCCGCCGTCGGCCCGTGGATCATGGCCGCGGCCGTGGTGGTCACCGTGGTCACCGGCTTCGACTACGTCGCCCAGGCGCTGCGCCTGCGCCGCCCCACCCGCTGACCGGAGCCCGCCGACCCGTGGTCGCCGGTGACGCGCCCGGCGCGGGTCGCCGCAACGGCGCCGCCACCGGCGCTTGCGGGCGCAGGATGAATACGGGCCGGTAGGCGGGGAAGGGAAGCAGAGCATGGGGACGGATGCGAACAACGAGCGGCCCGCCGGGAGCCCGGCGGCGGCCGTGGTGCACAGCCTGCACGAGCGGCACGAGACGCTGGCCACCGTCGAGTCCCTCACCGGCGGGCTGCTCTCCGCCGCGATCGTGGAGATCGCCGGGGTCAGCGGGGTCTACCGGGGCGGACTGGTCACGTACGCCACCGAGCTGAAGTCGGAGCTGGCCGGCGTGCCGGCGGACCTGCTCGCCGAGCGCGGGCCGGTCGACCCCGACGTGGCGCGGGCGCTCGCCGACGGCGGGCGGCGGCGCTGCGGGGCGGACTGGGGGCTGGCCACCACCGGCGTGGCCGGGCCGGAGCCGCAGGACGGCAAGCCGGTCGGGCTGGTCTACGTCGCGGCGGCCGGGCCCACCGGCACCGTCGTCCGCCAGCTGGACCTCGACGGTGGCCGGGACCACATCCGCTCGGCGGCGGTGATCGAGGCGCTGCGCCTGCTGGCCGAGCAGATCCAGGCGGCCGGCGAGGAGACCGGGGCCGGCGTCGACGACGACGCCACCGCCAGCCCGGCCGGACGCCGGTGACGAGTGATCCGATTTGACGGGCGGGGTGGGATGTCGTGGGGGCGGGCAACGGGTACGGTTGCGGGAAGGCTCCGGCGCGCGACGCCGGCGACGGCGCGGGGGACCGCGTCCGGCGCGGGCGGGCGCCCGGGGGAGAGGGATTCCCGTCAGGGGGAGGTGCGATGGTCCTGCTACGACGCGTGATCGGCGACGCTCTGCGGGCGCGCCGACAGGGTCAGCACCGCACCCTGCGTGAGGTCTCGACCGCCGCCAACGTCAGCCTCGGCTACCTGTCCGAGATCGAACGCGGCCAGAAGGAGCCCTCCAGCGAGCTGCTGGCCGCGATCTGCGACGCCCTCGGCGCCCGCCTGTCCGAGCTGCTGCGCGAGGTCAGCGACACCGTCGCCCTCGCCGAGCAGCTGCCGGGCGTGCTGGTGCCGGTGCAGGACGAGCCGGCCCAGCCGGCGCCGGCCCCGGTGGCCGTGCGCAAGGCCACCAACCGGGGCGTCCGTCAGGTCACCTCCGACGGCAAGGTGGCCGTCTCGGTCCGCCAGGACTCGCCGCTGAAGGCCACCCTGCGCAGCACCCGGGTCCGCCCCGCCGAGCGGGACGTGGTCTGCGCCGCCTGACCGCCCGCCCTCCGCGCGACATGGCCGCGCTCGCGCCCGCCGCGTAGGGTTGATCGCAGGCCGTACGGCGCTCCCGCGGTACGGATGCCCGACTGGCGTCCGGCTGCGACGATGGGAGGACACCGCGCGGCCGACCGGTCGGCCCGGTCCGGCTCCGGTCGAGGCGCAGCGACGCTACTGAGGGGATACCGCGGAGATGGCGAACCCGTTCGTCAAGGGCTGGCACTACCTGATGGCGCTCTTCGGTTCCAAGATCGACGAGCACGCCGACCCGAAGGTGCAGATCCAGCAGGCCATCGAGGAGGCGCAGCGCCAGCACCAGGCGCTGGTCCAGCAGGCGGCCGCGGTCATCGGCAACCAGCGCCAGCTGGAGATGAAGCTCTCCCGGCAGATGTCCGAGGTCGAGCGGCTCCAGGGCAACGCCCGGCAGGCGCTGGTCCTCGCCGACCAGGCCCGCGCCCGGGGCGACGAGACCGAGGCCGGCCGCTACGAGCAGTCCGCCCAGGTGCTGGCCACCCAGCTGGTCTCCGCCGAGCAGGCCACCGAGGACCTGAAGACCCTGCACGACCAGGCGCTCGGCGCGGCCGCCCAGGCCCGCCGCGCGGTCGAGAACAACTCGATGATCCTCCAGCAGAAGCTCGCCGAGCGCACCAAGCTGCTCAGCCAGCTGGAGCAGGCCAAGATGCAGGAGAGCGTGGCCCGCTCGCTGGAGTCGATGTCCGCGGTCACCGCCCCCGGCAACACCCCCTCGCTGGACGAGGTGCGCGACCGCATCGAGCGCCGCTACGCCAACGCGATGGGCCGCGCCGAACTGGCCGGCAACTCCGTCGAGGGGCGGATGCTGGAGATCCAGAAGTCGACGCTGGACAGCGCCGGGTCGTCCCGGCTGGAGCAGATCCGCGCGAGCATGGCCGGCGACCAGTTGGGCAAGCAGGAGCAGCCGGCCGTGCAGCAGCAGAAGCAGCCGGCCGCCCCGGCGGCCGACCCGGCCGCCGCCGCCCGGCTCGACGAGATCCGGGCGAGCATGACCCGCGACCGCGGCACGGGGGACACCACCGCCGCCGGCTGAGCGGACGGTACGAGGAGGTACGGGTGGCGGACGAGCGAGCACGACACTTCCGTCGGTTGCGCCGGTTGCGGCGTTCCGCCCGGCGGTGGAGCGTCCTGGCCGGTGGGCTCGGCGGCGCGGCGGCCGTGCTGACCCCGTACGCCGGGCTCGGGCTGCCCGACGCGGCCTGGGCCGGCGCGGCGGGCAGCGCGGTGGCGCTGGCCGCCTGGCGCTGGGTCGACCTGCGGGCCCTCGCGGCCCGGCCCGCACCCCCCGCGCTCGACCCGGCCGAGGCCGCCGCCCGGTCCCGGGCCCGGCTGGTCGCCGCCGTGGAGCGCCTTCCCGTCGGCCCGGGCGTGCTGGCCGAGGTACGCCGGGTCCGCTCCCGGTTGGCGCTGCGCGGCACCACCGCCGCGCCGGCGTGGGCCCGGCTGGACCGGGCCGCCCTCACCCTCGCCGGCATGACGCCCCGGCTGACCGGGCTGGCCGAGCCGGCGGTGCTGGAGGCCGCCGCGGCCGACCGCTCGCTGCGTGACCTGGCCAACCGGGTGGCCAGCGTGGAACGCGCCCTCAAGCTGGCCCCGCCGGAGGCCCGGTCCCGCCTCGGCGAGGCGCACCGCACGCTGGTCGGCCAGCTCGACAGTGGGGTGGCCGCGTACGAGGGGCTGGTCGTCGCGGCGGCCGGCTACGTGGCCGAGGACGCCCGCCCCAGCACCGAGCACCCGGCCGCCTCCCGGCTGACCGAGGCGACCGACCTGCTGCACGGCGTGGCCTCGGCGCTGGCCGAGCTACGCGCCGTCGGCGATCCGCTGCGCGCCCCCACCCGCTGACCGCTGCGGGTCAGTCGGGCGTGGTGACCGGGATCGGCCCGGTGAACGGCGAGCTGCCGACCACGTTGAACGAGCGGATCCGGTAGTGGTACGTCACGCCCCGGGCCAGCCCGGTGTTGGTGAAGCCCCGGCCGGTCACGGTGAAGGTGGCCACCTCCTGGGTGAACGACGGGTCGAGCGCCCGCTGCACCGTGCAGCCCGCGCCCGGGCCGTTCGGCGTACCCGCCGCCCAGTTCAGCACCACCGTCGCCGTGTCCGGCGCGGGGGCGCTCGGGGTGGCGGTCACCCCGGTCGGCGCCGTCGGCGCGGGCGGGCTGGTCACCGTGGCCACCGTCGACCACGGCGAGGCGGCCCCCAGGTACGTGGTGCGGACCCGGTAGTAGTACGTGGTGTCCGGGGCGACCGCCGGGTCGAGGTGGTTGTCCGCCACCGCGATCGCGGTGGTGACCGGTCCGCTGCTGAAGGTCGGGTTGGTGGCCCGCTGCACGTCGATCCCGGTGGCGAAGGAGCGGTTCGTCCAGCGCAGCGCGATCCGCAGCGGCGCGGCCGGCGGGACGGCCGCGGCGACACCGGTCGGCGCGCTGAGCCGCACCGACGCGGGGACGCTGTTGGACCAGGCCGAGCAGCTCACCGCGTTCTCCGCCCGGATCCGGTAGTGGTACGTGACGCCGGGGGTGACCGTCGCGTCGGTGTACCGGGTGGCGGTGGCCGCCACGGTGATCGTGGTCAGCCCCTCGGTGAAGGCCGTGTCGGTGGCCCGCTGCAGCAGGTGACTGGCGGCCGGTGGGCGGCTGCCGTTGCCGGTCCAGGCCAGGGCGATCGCCGGCAGCGCGGTCGCCGAGCCGGGCACCGGCGTCGCGGTGAGCCCGCTCGGCCCCCGGGGCGCGACCCGCAGCACCAGCGGGCGGCTCATCCCCAGGTCGCGCTGGCCGGCCGCGCCGCTGGACCAGCGGTACTCCCAGCCCAGGTTGACCAGTTGGTTGACCACCGTCGCCGGGCGCCCGTCGACCGGGCTGACTCCGGTGGTGCCGACCCGGGCGCCGGCCGGCCGGGTCGGGTCGAGCAGCCGTACGCTGTCGCCGATCTTGAACGGCAGCGGGGGCACCACCGGCCGCAGCGCCACCACCACGTCCTCGGCGGGGTTGACCCGGATCGTCTCCTTCCAGCCCAGCTCCCCGCCGTCCGGGGGGCGGACCGTGCCGTCCCAGCCGACCCGGTTGACCAGTTGCACGTCGCAGCCGCTGATTCGCACCACGTGGGTCTGCCGGTCGGTGCCGCTGATCCGCCACACCTGGGTGCCGTCGGCCACCGCGCCCGGCGGCCCGTCCGGGTCGGCGGCGACGAGCACCTCGGTCGCGGGATCGGCCGGGCCCAGCGGCAGGGACGTCGGGCCGAGCGGGCCCGCGTGCGGGTGGGCGACGCCGAGCCGCCCGGCCTGCCGCCCGTGCCCCGGCTCGAAGACCTGCCCGACCGTCTTGACCTCGATCGGCAGGGTCACCGGGGCGGTGGCGCCGGTCGGGGTGAAGCTGATCGTGGTGTCGTGCACCGGCACCTGCGTCCGGCCGGCGGTGCGGGTGCCGAACGCCGCGTCGTACTCCGGCTGCGGCACGATCGGCGGTCGCTGGCTGGCCGCGTACGCCCCGGGCAGCCGCTCCACCAGCCGGCCCAGGTCGTACGGCTCGGCCGGGGTGCCGGCCACCCGGAACTGGAGCAGGGTACGGGTGTTCGGGCCGTACCCGGGGCGGGTGCCGGCGACGCCCCCCTCGGCGGCGCGGTCCGGTGCGTCGGTGTGGTGGTCGTAGCGGGGGTCGAAGCAGGGCAGCGGGGCCGGGGCGTCGTTGTAGAGGATCAGCGTGCCGCCGGGCGCGACGGTGGAGAAGTCGACGACCACGTCGGCCCGCTCGCCTGGGGCGAGCAGCAGCGCGTGCCCGTCCACGTTGAGCACCGTCGGGTCGCGCCGGTCGTAGCGGTAGCCGATCGGCCGGTTCGGCACCACCACCGGCGCGGGGAGCAGACCGCCCTCGTTGCCGATCCGGATCATGCGGGGCCCCGCCGCCCGGGGATCGGGCACGCCTCCCTCCCGCCCGTCGGTGGGCCAGTCGGCGGGCCGGCCCGAGGCGCGTATCGCCTCCACCATCGGCACCTCGCCGGCCCCGGCGTCGGCCAGCGCCCCGTCCGGGTGCCACATCGCCGCGTCCGAGCGGGCCCGGTAGAGCGCCAGGTTGAGGCTGCGGTCGGCGCAGGCGTTGAGGATCCGGAACCGGTACGCCTTGGGCCGCACCGTCAGGTACGGGTACGCGACGCCGTTGACCAGCGCGGTGTCCCCGTACGCCTCGGGCACCGCGCTCGGGTGCGGCAGCCCCGGCGCCCGGGGCGGCTCCTCCGGGGCGGCGACCGGGTCGTGGTGCGGGTTGTCCACCGGGCCGACCCAGAGCGGGTCGGCGCCGCCCGGCGCGGGTACCCACGGGCCGTAGTCCCAGCGGCCGGTCAGGTTGCGCCCCGACGGGACGTACGGGTTCTGCCGGGGTTGGTAGACGTGCGGGTGCCAGAGGTTGCCCCGGGTGCCCCATCGGTCCCGGTCCCAGGTCGGGTCCTCGGCGGCGAGCTGGGCGTCGTCGGGGACGAAGGTCTTGTCCTGGATCACCAGTGGGAGCTGCTCGGCCGGGAGCACGCCGTCGGCCGCCAGCCGCTCCTCGGCGGGGTCGGTGAGCAGGTAGGGGGCCAATTGTCCGGAGTAGACGGTCAGGCGGGACGTCCCCAGGGTGTTGTCGTGCAGCCACATCAGCCGGCCGCTCTGCTCGTTCGGGAAGTAGAGCGTGGTGGCACCCAGCCCGGGGTGCGGCATGTCCGGCACGTGGCTCAACCCCGGGCCGTTCGGGTACGGGGTGATCTCGCCCGCCGGGGTCACCCACTGCCACGGGTTCCCGGCGCTGGTCCAGCCGGTCTGCGCGCCGGCCAGGTGCGGCACCGCCCGGTTCTGCGGGTACGGCGCCGGCCCGTCCAGCGGCCCGATGCCGGTCCCGTCCAGGGTGGTGTCGACGGGCAGGAAGAGTTCGCCGGCCCGGCCGGTGGGCAGCTGGTTGATGAACTTGACCCGCACCGGCCGCCCCCGCCGCGCGACGATCATCGGCCCCAGGTGGTACGGCCGCTCCGGCGGGGCGACGGTGTTGTGCCCGTCGGGGTCGGTGCCGAGGTTGAGCTGCCGGTAGCCGCGCAGCCGGGTGGTGGGCAGGTCGCGGTGCAGCCGCTGGGTGTACTCGCAGAGCCCGATCTCGTAGTAGTCGCAGCCCGGATAGCTGATCGTGTCCGGCACCGCGACGGGCAGGTGCGCGCCGAGCCCGTTGCGTCCGAGCGGGCCCGGCAGCGGCAGCGCGTCGACGAACTTGCGGATGCCGGTGCCCGGCACCACCCGCCCGCGGTCGTCGAGCGCCGGCAGCGGGCTGTGCGCGAAGTTGGGCACCGGGCCGAAGCAGCGCGGGACGGCGGCCGGGTCCAGGCTGGCCGGCGCCGGCCCGGCCGCCTCGGGGGTACGCGCCGCCGGCACCGTGGGCCCCCCGGCGCGGTCGCGGACCGCGCGGACCGGCCAGCTGGAGCGCAGTCTGCGGAACAGGGCCATGGCTCTCCCCGGGGCCTGGGGGGCACGACGGCCGCCACCTCGACGTGGCGGGTGGTCGCGCCCGGCAGTGACGAGCGGTGAGCACTCAACCGCAGCATGCGACCTCGACGGCCGGATAGGAACTACCCAATCGTCCCAATCCGGTACGTGTCCCGTCGCCCGGGCGTGTCGGTCAGGGCTGCGCCGGGTCGGGTGCGGGCTGGCACACCGGGCACCAGTAGGTGACCCGCTCGCCCAGCTCCTCCTTGCGGATGGCGGTGCCGCAGCGTCGGCAGGGCTGTGCCCGCCGGCCGTAGACGTAGCTGGTGCCGCCCCGGTGCAACGAGCCGGTGGTGCTCTGCGTCCAGCGGCCCCGGTTGGCCGCCAGCAGCCGCTGGGCCAGGGTCACCGTGCCGGCCAGGTCGGGCACCGCGCCGACCGGCGTCCACGGCGAGACGCCGCGCAGGAAGAGCGCCTCGCACTTGTAGAGGTTGCCGACCCCGGCGAGGTTGCGCTGGTCCAGCAGCGCCTCGCCGATGGTGGCCTCGGGGTGCGCGGCGAGCCGGCGGACCGCCTCGGCCGCGTCCCAGTCCGGGCCGAGCAGGTCGGGCCCGAGGTGGCCCACCAGGGACTCCTCCTTGGCCGTCGGCAACAGGGCCAGCTCGTGCAGGTGGTAGCCGACGGCCACCGCGCCCGTGCTGCGCAGCACCACCCGGATCAGGTGCGCGGGCCGCGCGGCCCAGCGTTCCCCCGGCGCGTACGCCCGCCAGGCGCCGTCCATCCGCAGGTGCGAGTGCAGCGTCCAGTGCCGCACGTCCGACCCCGCCTCGGGCGCGGCCAGGCGCAGCAGCAGGTGCTTGCCCCGGCTGGCCGACTCGCGCACCGTCCACCCGGTCAGGTCGATGGTGGCCAGTTGCGGCACCCGGAAGTCGCTGCCGGTCAGGGTGGCGCCGGCCAGCGCCCGGTGCAGGACGCGGGCCGTGTTCCAGACGGTGTCGCCTTCGGGCACCCCACCATCCTCCCTCGCCCGAGCCGAATTCGCAGGTGTCGCAATTTGTACCGTGGTTCCCCTTGATCTCCTGACAAGACACCATCAGGGGGTTCTGAGGAGGATGACATGGGCTGTCCCACGCGTACATCTCGGGCGTCTACGGCGGGCCGTGCCGCGCTGCTGCGCCCACGGGCGGACCGGCGGGGCGCGGGACGCCTCGCCGGTCCGGCGGCCTCGGTGCCGCCCGGTCAGGGCGGCGGAGGTGTTTCCCCGGTCAGGGCCGCTCGTCGGGGCGGGGGGCGCGGACCATGTCCTGGTAGCGGGGGTGGCTGGCGCCGTAGACGGCGAAGTTCAGTCGGGCGTGGGTGAGGCTGAGGTCACCGTTCGGGCCGCCCCGCACCTCGTCGGCGTCCGCCTCGGCCTGGCCGTCGTCCGTCCAGAAGCAGACCGGGCAGGTGCCCCCACCGGTCCGCGAGGCGCAGCAGGGACAGGCGACCGGTACCCAGAGCTCACCCACGCCGAGCAGCATTCCACACCGGACCGTACGGCGGCAGGGTCAGTGTCCCCCGTTGCCGGCCCGCTGCCCGTTGCCCCCGTCGTGGTCCCCGCGCACCGTGACCAGATCGCCCGGCGCCACCCCGAGCAGGTCCGCCGCCCGCCCGCCGTTCACCGCCACCGCCGGCAGGCCGGCGGAGTCGGCGAAGAGCACCAGCGCGCCGGTCGGGGCGTCGCCGAAGGTCCGCCCGCGTACGGCGGGCCGCCCGGCGACCCGCACCGCCCCGGGCAGGGCGGGCAGCAGGTCGGCGCCGGCGGCGAGCTGGACGTTGCCGAAGTGGTCGACGGTCAGCACCTCGGCGGTGAACCCGTCGCCGTCCCGGCGCAGCACCGGCTCGGGCAGCCGGACCAGGGTGGCCGGGTCGACCGGCGGTCCGGCGTCGGCCGGCGGGGCGCCGAGGGCGAGCCGGGCGGCGACCGGCGCGAAGACGTCCCGGCCGTGGAAGGTGCGGGACACCTGCGGGGCCAGCCACTCCGGGTTGGTCAGCTCCACCGCGGCGGTGACCCCGCCCAGGGCGGTGGCGGCGGGCGGCAGCAGGCCGTTGTCCGGCCCGACCAGCAGCCCGCCCGGGGTGACCAGCGCGACGCCCCGCCGGGTCGTGCCGACGCCCGGGTCGACCACCGCCACGTGCACCCCGTACGGCAGGGACGGCACCGTCTGGGCCAGCACCGCCGACCCGCGGCGGACGTCGCCGGCCGGCACCAGGTGGGTCACGTCGACGACCCGCACCGCCGGGGCGATCCGGGCGATCACCCCGTGGCAGGCGGCCACGAATCCGTCGGCGAGGCCGTAGTCGGTGGTCAGCGAGATCCAGGCGGTCGGGGCCATGGGGTGGAGGCTAGCCGGTGCGGGGGCGGCGCTGACCGGAGAACGCCGCTCGGCCGACCGGCCGGTGCCGCTCGGTCACCGCGTTCGGCAGACTGCCGGGGTGACGAAACGCGTTCGTGTCCTGCCGGCCGCCGTGACGATCCTGCTCGCCCTCGGGCTCTCCGCCTGTGGCAGCGACCCCGAGCCGGGTGATCCCTCCTGGGCGAACGGTTCACCGAAGGCCGTCGCCACCAGCGAGGCGCCGCCGGAGGAACCGGCCGGCCCGACGAACGGCAAGGCGCCCCGTACCCCGTCGGAGAGCCCGTCCACTCCGGCCTTCCGGATGCCGACGAAGGCCGCCGGCACCCCCGGGGCCCGGAAGGTCGTCGACGCGTTCAAGGCGGCCGGCCTGAAGGTGACCAACCTGCGCAACCGGACGGTCGACTGTGGACCGGACGGCGCCGGCACCGGCTGCGCCGAGCTGCTGACCACCGACACGGTGAAGGTGTACGTCTTCCCCACCGAGGCGAACGCGACCAACCAGATGGACGTCTGGGGCGCGGACGCCTACCGCAAGGGCGCCGTTGTGCTGAGCTACCTCGGCACGAAGACCGGCGCGGGGGAGCGCAAGCGGTACAACGACGTCCTCGCCAAGCTGGGCTGAGCCCGCTCCGGTCCCGGCCCTTCGCCCGCTCTCGGGGGTCTCGGCGGCGGGCGCTCCCGGCCGCCGGCCCGCGCGTCAGCCGCGCAGCCGCAGCCCGCGCGGGGTGGCCCGGAAACCGGCGGCGGTGAGCGCGTCGCGCAGTGGCGAGGACCCCACCGCCTCCCCGTCGGCCCGCTCCACCGACATCGCCCCCAGCGCGCCGGAGTGCACCGCGTCGGCGAGCGCCTTGCCGGCCGCGGCGAGCGCCTCGGCGTCGTCGGTGAACGACAGGATCGTCCGGCCGCCCCGCTCGACGTAGAGCGCCAGATCCCCGTCGACCAGCACCACCAGCGCGCCGGCCTTGCGCCCGGCCCGGTGCCCGGTCGCTGGGGTGGCCCCGTCCCCGGAGTCCACCACGCGTTCCGGCCAGGGCAGCGCGGCCCCGTACGGGTTGGCCGGGTCGGTGGCCGCGAGCACCAGCGTCGGCCCGCCCCGGCCCCGCCCCCCGTCGGCCGGGTCGGCCAGCGCCCGGATCCGGTCCACCGCCCCCGGCACGGCGAACTGGGCCGCGCCCAGCCCCTCGACGAAGTAGCCGCGCCGGGCGGCGCCGCGCTCCTCCAACGCGGAGAGCACCGGGTAGACCGCGGCGAAGCCGCCGACCACCTGCTCGGCCATCACCGCGCCCCGGGTCACCACCCCGTGCCGTTCCAGCAGCAGGTCGGCCAGCGCCGCGGAGCGGCGGGTCGGGTCGGTGTCCCGCTCCGGCAGCCGGGACCAGCGCCCGGCCACGGTGGGCGGCCCGCCCCGGGTGGGCAGCGCCACCCGGCCCGGACGGCGGTAGCGGGTGCGCGGCGCGGACGGCCGGGACCGGTGCGCCCCGCCGCCGCCCAGCACGGCCCGCAGCGGGGCGAGGGTGTCGTTGGTGAGGTGACCGGCCCAGACCAGGTCCCAGATGACGCCGGTCAGCGCCGCGTCGTCGGTGGCGCCCACCCGGTCGGACAGCGAGCGGAAGAAGAGCGCCTGCCCGTCGGCGAGGGCGTCGAGGACCGCCTCGTGCAGCGGGGTGAGGCTCAGCGCCTCGTCCGGCGGCGACAGCAGCAGCGGCGCGGCGTCGGCGTACGCGAAGGTGACCCAGCCGTCCCCGCCGGAGATCGCCCCGGCGCCGGCCCAGAGCACCTCGCCGCTGGCGCAGAGCTCGTCGAGCTGGGCGGGGGAGTAGTCGGCGACCCGGGCGGGCAGCACCAGCCGTTCCAGCGCGGACGCGGGCACCGCCGCCCCCTGCATCTGTTCGATGGTGGCGGCCAGCGCCTCCACCCCCCGCGCCGACGAGCCGACCTGCTGCCAGCGGGGCAGGAACGCGGCCAGCGCCCGGGGCGGCACCGGCTCGATCTCCCGGCGCAGCGCGGCCAGGCTGCGCCGGCGCAGCAGCCGCAGCACCTCGGCGTCGCACCACTGGGTGCCGACGGTGTCCGGGGCGAACTCGCCGGAGACGACCCGCCCGGTGGCGGCGAGCCGGCGCAGCGCCTGCTCCACCACGAACACCCCGAGGCCGAACCGGGCGGCGCAGGTGGCTGCCGCGAACGGCCCGTGGGTGCGGGCGTACCGGGCCACCAGGTCGCCGAGCGGATCGGCCACCGGCGCCAGGTACGCCTCGGCCACCCCGACCGGCAGCGCCACACCGAGCGCGTCGCGCAGCCGGGCGGCGTCCTCGACCACCACCCAGCGTTCCTCACCGGCGACGCGGACCCGCAGCACCCGGCGGGCGGCCTCCAGCTCGCTCAGCCACGGCAGCGGCGCGCCCCGCTCGGCCAGCTCCGCCTCGGAGAGGTCGCCGACCACCCGGAGCAGCTCGACGACGTCCTCCGCGTCGCGCGGCCGGCGCTGGTCGGTCAGCCAGCGCAGCTGGCGTTCGGTCTCGGCGAGCACCGCCGGGTCCAGCAGCTCGCGCAGGTCGACCCGGCCGAGCAGCTCACCGAGGAGCGCCGAGTCCAGCGCGAGCGCGGCGGCCCGGCGCTCGGCCAGCGGGGCGTCGCCCTCGTAGAGGAAGGCGCCGACGTACCCGAAGAGCAGCGAGCGGGCGAACGGCGACGGCCGGTCGGTCTCCACCTCGACCAGGCGCACCTTGCGGGCGGTCAGGTCGCGCATCAGTTCGGCCAGGGCCGGCTGGTCGAAGACGTCCTGGAGGCATTCCCGGGCGGCCTCCAGGGTGACCGGGAAGTCGGCGTACTCGCGGGCGACGTCGAGCAGCTGCGCGGCGCGCTGCCGCTGCTGCCAGAGCGGCTGGCGGCGGCGCGGGTCGCGGCGGGGCAGCAGCAGCGACCGGGCGGCGCACTCGCGGAACCGGGACGCGAAGAGCGCCGAGGTGCCGACGGACTCCTCGACCAGCTGGGCGATCTCGTCGGGCTCGAAGACCACCACGTCGGCGCCGGGCGGCTCCTCGGCGGTGTCGGGCAGCCGCACCACGATGCCGTCGTCCGAGGGCATGACCTGGGCGTCCACCCCGTACCGTTCGGCCAGCCGGCGGCCGATCGCCAGCGCCCACGGCCCGTTGACCCGGGCGCCGAGCACGCTGTGCACGGCGAGCCGCCAGTCGCCCAGCTCGTCGCGGAACCGCTCGACCACCACCGTGCGGTCGTCGGGCAGCGAGCGGGTCGCGGCCTTCTGCTCGCGCAGGTAGGCCATCAGGTTGCCGGCGGCCCAGTCGTCCAGCCCGCCGGCGCGCAGCGCGGCGACCGCGGTCTCGTCGCTCTGCCGCAGCAGGGCCCGGACCCGGGCGCCGATGGCGCGACCCAGCTCCACCGGCCGGCCGAGCTGGTCGCCCTTCCAGAACGGCATCCGGGCGGCCTGGCCGGGGGCGGGGGAGACCAGCACCCGGTCGGGGGTGATCTCCTCGATCCGCCAGGAGGAGGAGCCGAGCAGGAAGACGTCGCCGACCCGTGACTCGTAGACCATCTCCTCGTCCAGCTCGCCGACCCGGGCGGCGCGTTCCGCGCCGGCCAGGAAGACCCCGAACAGCCCCCGGTCGGGGATGGTGCCGCCGCTGGTGACCGCCAGCCGCTGGGCGCCGGGCCGGCCGGTGAGCACGTCGGCGGCGCGGTCCCAGACCAGCCGGGGACGCAGCTCGGCGAAGGCGGTGGACGGGTAGCGCCCGGAGAGCATGTCGAGCACGGCGTGCAGCGCGGAGTCGGGCAGCTCGGCGAAGGGGGCGGCCCGGCGGACCAGCACGGCCAGGTCGCCGACCCGCCACGGCTCCAGGGCCACCATCGCGACGACCTGCTGGGCCAGCACGTCCAGCGGGTTGCGCGGGTAGTGCAGCTCCTCGATGGCCCCTTCGGCCATCCGCTCGGCGACCACCGTGCAGGAGAGCAGGTCGCCCCGGTGCTTGGGGAAGACCACGCCCCGGGAGACCGCGCCGACCTGGTGCCCGGCCCGGCCGACCCGTTGCAGCCCGGCCGCGACGCTCGGCGGCGCCTCGATCTGCACCACCAGGTCGACCGCGCCCATGTCGATGCCGAGCTCCAGGCTGGAGGTGGCCACCACGGCGGGGAGCTGACCCGACTTGAGTGCCTCCTCGATGTGCTTGCGCTCCTCGCGGGAGACGCTGCCGTGGTGCGCACGGGCGATCACCGGTGGCGCGCCGACCGCCGCGCCCGACTGGGCCATCACCTCGGCCGGCGGCCGGTGGGACCCGACCGGCCCGGCCCCCGGCCCCGGCGTGCCGTCCGGGGCACTCGCGGCGGCCAACTCGTCGGCGGCGAGCTCGTTGAGCCGGGCGCAGAGCCGCTCGGCGCTGCGCCGGGAGTTGGTGAAGACGATGGTCGAGCGGTGCGCGCGGATCAGCGAGAAGACCCGTTCCTCGACGGCCGGCCAGATCGACGCCCGGCGGGGCCCCGGACCGCCCAGGTCGTCCTCCGGCTGCTCCTGCTCGTCGAGGCGGGTCATGTCCTCCACCGGGACCTGCACGCTCACCTCGATGGTCTTGGTGCTGGCCGGCTGCACCACGTCGACCGGGCGGGCGCCGCCGAGGAACCGGGCGCAGGCGTCGATCGGCCGGACCGTGGCGGAGAGGCCGATCCGCTGCGCCGGGGCCTCCAGCAGCTCGTCGAGCCGTTCCAGGGAGAGCGCGAGGTGGGCGCCGCGCTTGGTGCCGGCGACCGCGTGCACCTCGTCGACGATGACCGTCTCGACGCCGCGCAGCGAATCCCGGGCGGCGGAGGTGAGCAGCAGGAACAGCGACTCGGGCGTGGTGATGAGGATGTCCGGCGGGGTGCGCGCGAAGGCCCGCCGCTCGTCGGCGGGGGTGTCACCGGTACGCATCCCGACGGTGATCTCCGGAGGCGCGACACCGAGCCGGGTGGCCGCCTGCCGGATGCCGGCCAGCGGGCCGCGCAGGTTGCGCTCGACGTCGACCGCGAGCGCCTTGAGCGGGCTGACGTAGAGCACCCGGCAGCGCTGCCGCGCCTCGGCGGGCGGCGGCTCCTTGGCCAGCCGGTCCAGTGACCAGAGGAAGGCGGCGAGCGTCTTGCCGGAACCGGTCGGCGCGACGACCAGCGCGTTGCGCCCGGCGGCGACCGACTGCCAGGCGCCCGTCTGCGCCGGGGTGGGCGCGGCGAAGGCGGCCGTGAACCACTCCCGGGTCGCCGCGCCGAAGCCGGCCATCACCCGTGCGCCCTCGGCCCCGCCCGCCTGCTCTGTCACGCCATCCATCCTGCCTCGCCGGTGTGACAACCGGCCGGGCGCGGACGCGGTCTGTCCCGCTGCGGCTGCTTACGGGCCGGATGGGTGTTACGTCTTAACTAACTGCTTGCTTGCGACACGCAACATAAAGTAACTTCACTCGCAGCGCAGCGTCGGGTGGAGGGGATCGGATGACCGTCGAGGAGCACGGCTTCACGCCCGCCACCGACGTGCTCATCCGCAAGGTCGACAGTCATCTCACGGCCGTCCGGGGCAGCCTGCGCGGCCCGGAGCTGGAGCTCGCCGAGCGGCTGGCCCGCTCCCTGCGCGAGCTGGTCGTCTCCACCGCCCAGGCCAGCGCCGCCGACCGGGGCCAGGTGCGGGCCGCGGTCCACTACTTCGTCCTGCGCCGGGAGAGCCGGGGCAACCTGCTCTCGGTGCGCTCGCTCGCCGCCGCCCAGCGCGTGGTCAACAAGGTCGTCGTCCAGCTGGGCCGTCCTGATCTGCTGGTCGAGACCCGCCGGGACCGCCCGTCGCGCGAGGCCGCCGTGCCGGCCGGGGACGTCGCGCTGCGCTGACCGGCAGCGCCCGACCCGCCCGGTACCGACTCCGGGGCGGTTCGTCAGTGCCGACCGTCGCCGGCTGCGGGTCGGCACCCGGTCCCGGAGGGTCATCCGGTCGTCAGGGACCGCGATGGCCGGCCCGGGCGCCCGCGATGCGGATCTCGTCGGCGGTGCCCGCCGCCGGGCGGAGCGGAGCGCCACCGCTGAGTCGTCTACGACATCAGCTCGACAGGACCACCCGGGGTACCTGCCACCCCCGCCCGCGGACGGGCCGGGACGGGTGATTTCCGGAAAACCGCACGTCGCCCGCCGATCTGGCGTCTGATCGGTGCAGACCGGGACGTTCCCGCCCGGCGCGCGCCGCCAGCTCGACCGGGGAGGACGCGTGCTCGTACTGCTGCTCCTCCACCTGGCGGCGGCCCTCGCCGCGCCGCTACTGGTCCGGCGGTGGGGCCCGCGCGCCTGCTACCCGCTCGCGGTGGCGCCGGCCGCCGCGTTCGGCTGGGCGCTGACCCGTACGCCGGCGGTCCGCGACGGCGGCGCAGTCGTCGAGACGTACCGGTGGATCGACCAGCTCGACGTCGACGTGGCGCTGCGGCTGACCACGCTCTCCTGGCTGATGACCCTGCTGGTCGGCGGCGTCGGCGCGCTGGTGCTCATCTACTGCGGCCGGTACTTCGCCGCCGACTCCGCCGGGCTGACCCGGTTCGTCGCGGTGCTGGTCGCCTTCGCCGGCGCGATGCTCGGCCTGGTCCTCGCCGACGACCTGCTGCTGCTCTACGTCTTCTGGGAGCTGACCACCGTCTTCTCCTACCTGCTGATCGGCCACAGCACCGAGCGGCGCTCCAGCCGCTGGGCGGCGGCGCAGGCGCTGACCGTCACCACCATGGGCGGCCTGGCCATGCTGGTCGGCTTCCTGATCCTCGGCGAGCACGCCGGCAGCTACCGCTGGTCGGAGATCGCCGCCGCGCCGCTGCCGGGCGGGGCGGCGCTGGTCACCGCGGTGCTGCTGATCCTGGCCGGCGCGCTCGCCAAGTCGGCGATCGTGCCGTTCAACGCCTGGCTGCCGGTGGCGATGGCCGCGCCCACCCCGGTCAGCGCGTACCTGCACGCGGCGGCCATGGTGAAGGCGGGCGTCTACCTGATCGGGCTGCTCGCCCCGGTGCTCGCCCACGTCGGACCGTGGCGACCGGTGGTGCTCACCCTCGGCCTGGTCACGATGATCGCCGGGGGCTGGGCGGCGTTGCGGCAGTGCGACCTGAAGCTGCTGCTGGCGTACGGCACGGTCAGCCAGCTCGGCCTGCTGGTGGTGGTGATGGGCGCCGGCAGCCCCGACGCCGCGCTCGCCGGGGTGGTGATGCTGCTGGCGCACGCCCTGTTCAAGGCGGCCCTCTTCCTCGTCGTCGGCATCGTCGACCACGAGGCCGGCACCCGCGACCTGCGGGAGCTGTCCGGGCTGGGCCGGCGGGCGCCGGTGCTGACGGCCGTCGCCGCGCTCGCCGCCGCCTCCATGGCGGGGGTGCCGCCGCTGCTCGGCTTCGTCGGCAAGGAGGCGGTCTTCACCGCGCTGGCCGAGTGGCCGGTCGTCCTCGCCGGGCTGGTGGTGGGCACCACCCTCACCGTCGCCTACACCATCCGCTTCCTCTGGGGCGCCTTCGCCACCCGCCCGGACACCGAACCGACCGAGGTCGACCGGGCGCCCCTGGCGATGCTGCTGCCGCCGGCGCTGCTCGCCGTCGGTGGCCTGGTCGCCGGTCCCGCCGTGGCCGCGCTGGACCGGCCGCTGCGCCCGTACGCGGAGCTGTTCGGGACGCCGCACGAGCACCTGGCGCTCTGGCACGGCCTGACCCCGGCACTCGGCCTGTCGGCGCTGGTCCTGGCCGGCGGCTTCGTGCTGCACGCGGTGCGCGGCCCGCTCGCGCCGGTGCTGACCCGGCTCCGCTCGCCGGTGGGCGGCAACCAGGGGTACGAGTGGGTCACCCGCCGCTTCGACCGGCTCGCCATCGAGGTCACCGGCGCCACCCAGCGCGGCTCCCTGCCGCAGTACCTGGGCACCGTCCTGCTCGCGCTGGTGCTCGTGCCCGGCGCGACGCTGCTGGCCGCCCGTCCGTGGCGCGCGCGGATCGCCCTCTGGGACAGCCCGTTGCAGCTGGTGGTCACCGTGGTCATCGCGGTCGCGGCACTGCTCGCGGTCGGCGCCCGCCGGCGGTTGACCGCGATGCTGCTGGTCGGGGTGACCGGCTACGGCACGGCGATGCTCTTCGTGCTCTACGGCGCCCCCGACCTGGCGCTGACCCAGTTCCTGGTGGAGACGGCGACCATCGCCGTGTTCGTGCTGGTGCTGCGCCGGCTGCCGGAACGCTTCTCCGTCCGGCCGCTGCGCCGCAGCCGGTGGGCGCGCCGTGCGATCGGCGTCGGCGTCGGGGTGGTCCTCGCCGGCCTCGCCCTGGTCGCCGCCGGCTCCCGGACCGCCGCGCCGATCTCCGGGGCCTTCCCCGACCTCGCGGTCGTCGAGGGGTACGGCCGCAACGTGGTCAACGTGACCCTGGTGGACATCCGGGCCTGGGACACCATGGGCGAGATCTCGGTGCTGGTGGTGGCCGCGACCGGGGTGGCCAGCCTGATCTTCGAGCGGTCCCGCACCGGCCCCCGCCCCCGCCGGGGCGAACCGTCGGGAGCACCCCGGCGGGACGGCCGGCCGGTCTGGCTCAGCGGCGGCCCGACGCTGCAGGAGCGGCGCCGCTCGATCGTCTTCGAGGTGGTCACCCGGCTGGTCTTCCACACCATGGTGCTCTTCTCGCTCTTCCTGCTCTTCTCCGGTCACAACGCCCCGGGCGGCGGCTTCGCCGGCGGCCTGGTGGCGAGCCTCGCGCTGGCCCTGCGCTACCTCGCCGGCGGCCGGTACGAGCTGGCCGAGGGAGCCCCGGTCGGCGCGGGCACGGTACTCGGCGCCGGGCTGGCGATCTCCGTCGGTGGCGGCGTGGTGTCCCTGCTGACCACCGGCGACGTGCTGGAGAGCGCCAAGGTCTACCTGCCGCTGCCCTGGCTGGGCGAGCCGTACGTGGTCACCTCGCTCTTCTTCGACGTCGGCGTCTACCTGGTCGTGGTGGGGCTGGTGCTGGACATCCTGCGCAGCCTCGGCGCCGAGGTGGACCGGCACATCGAGGCGTCCGGCAGGTCCGAGCGGGGGCTCGTCGTGCAGGAGGAGGGTGAGTCGGGGTGAGGCAGGGCGGTGCGGGGCCGACCCTGGTGCTGGTGCTCGCCGTCGGCGTGCTCGCGGCCACCGGGGTGATCCTGCTGCTGGAGCGCAGCCTGACCCGGATCCTGCTCGGCGTCATCCTGCTCGGAAACGGGGTGAACCTGCTCATCCTGCTCGGCGGCCGGTCCGGCGCGGCGCCGGTGGTGGGCACCGCTGCGGTGGCGGAGTTCAGCGACTCGCTGACCCAGGCCATGGTGCTCACCGCCATCGTGATCACCTTCGGGCTGACCGCGTTCCTGGCCTCGGTCGCGTACCGGAGCTGGTATCTCGGCGGCGACGACGAGGTGCAGGACGACCTGGAGGACCGCCAGATCGTGCAGCTCGCCGAGCGCAACGAGGTGCCCGAGGCCGACCTCGGCGGGGAGGGTCCGGACGACGACCCGGAGCAGGTGGACCCGGAGCCCGCCCGGCGCCGGCTGCGCGGGCGGGGTGATCGCCAGTGAAGCAGCTCCTGCCCCTGCCGGTGATGGTGCCACTGCTCGGCGCCGCGCTGACGCTGATCCTGGCCAACCTGCCCCGGGCGCAGCGGACGGTCAGCGTGGTCGCAGTCACCAGCAACCTGGTCGTCGCGGTGGCGCTGCTGGTCCAGGCGTACCGGCACGGGCCGGTGGTGACGCAGGTGGGCGGGTGGCCCGCGCCGGTGGGGATCGTGCTGGTCGCCGACCAGCTCGCCGCGCTGATGCTGGTGGTCTCCTCGGCGGTGATCCTCTGCGTGCTGTTCTACTCCATCGGCCAGGGTCGCAGCGAGACCAGCGAGTCCTCGCCGGTGAGCATCTACCACCCGACCTACCTGGTGCTGACCGCCGGCATCACCAACGCCTTCCTGGCCGGTGACCTGTTCAACCTCTTCGTCGGCTTCGAGATGCTGCTGGCGGCGAGCTTCGTGCTGATCACGCTGGGCGGCACCGAGGCCCGGATCCGCACCGGCTCGACGTACGTGGTGGTCAGCCTCCTCGCCTCGATGATCTTCCTGATCGCGGTCGGCCTGGTGTACGCCGCCACCGGCACCCTCAACCTGGCCCAGCTCGCCATCCGGCTGGACGCGCTGCCCGACGGCGTACGGATGGGACTGCAGCTGACGCTGCTGCTGGCCTTCGGCGTCAAGGCGGCGGTCTTCCCGGTCTCCGCCTGGCTGCCGGACAGCTACCCCACCGCGCCGGCCCCGGTGACCGCGGTCTTCGCCGGCCTGCTCACCAAGGTCGGCGTCTACGCGATCATCCGCACCGAGACGCTGCTCTTCCCCGGCGGGCAGGTCTCCGACCTGCTCATGGTGGTGGCCGGGCTGACCATGGTGGTCGGCGTGCTCGGCGCGGTGGCGCAGTCGGACATGAAGCGGCTCTTCTCGTTCACCCTGCTCAGCCACATCGGCTACATGATCTACGGGGTGGCGCTGAGCACCGCCGCCGCGCTCTCCGGCGCGATCTTCTACGTGGTGCACCACATCACCATCCAGACCACGCTCTTCCTCGTCGCCGGGCTGGTCGAGGAGCGCGCCGGCAGCACCGACCTGCGCCGGCTCGGCGGCCTGGCCCGGATCGCCCCGCTGCTGGCGGTGCTCTTCTTCGTCCCGGCGATGAACCTCGCCGGCATCCCGCCCTTCTCCGGCTTCCTCGGCAAGGTCGGCCTGCTCCAGGCGGGCGTGGCGGTCGGCGGGCCGCTGCCCTGGATCCTGGTCGCCGCCGGCACGGCGACCAGCCTGCTCACCCTCTACGCCGCCTCCCGGGTGTGGAACATCGCGTTCTGGCGGGCGCCCCGGCTGGCCACCGCCGAGCCGGTGGTCCGGCTGCCCCACCTGATGGTGGGCGCCACCGCCGCCCTGGTGGTGCTGGGGTTGACGTTCACGCTCGCCGCCGGCCCGCTGTTCCGCGTCACCGCCGACGCCGCGGCCGACCTGCGGCTGCGCACCCCGTACGTGCGGGCCGTCCTGCCCGGCGGCGCCCCGTGACCGCCCCCGACGCCGCGGAGCGCCCGTCCCCGAGGCGGGCCGGTCGCCGCCGCGACCAGGCGATCGCCCTGGGCTGGCTGGTCGTGGTCTGGAACCTGCTCTGGGGGGAGTTCTCCTGGGGCAACCTGCTCGGCGGGACGGTGGTCGGCATCGCGGTACTGCTGTTCTTCCCGCTGCCGGCGGTCTCCTTCGGCGGCCGGCTGCGGCCGAGGGCGCTGCTGGTGCTGCTGGTGACGTTCGTCGCCGAACTGGTCCGCGCCAGCGTGCGCATCGCCGCCATCGCCGTACGGCCCGGCTATCGGCCGCGCGGGGCGATCATCCGGGTACGCCTGCGGGTGCGTACCGACCTGAACCTGGCGCTCACCGCCGAGCTGCTCTCCCTGGTCCCCGGCACCCTCATCCTCGATGTCGACCGGGACGGCGGCGCCCTGTACGTGCACGTGCTCGACGTGCGACGCCCGCAGGACCTGATCGACAGCCGGGCGCGGGTCCTCGCCGTGGAGGAACGCGTCGTCCGGGCGGTCGGCTCCGCCGCCGAGCTGCGCCTGCTCGCCACCGATCCGTCGACCGGAGGTAACGCATGACCGTGACCCTGACCCTGACCACCGTCCTCACCCTGCTGCTGTCGGTCACCGCGCTGCTGGCGCTGGCCCGGATCTACCGGGGCCCGTCGCTGCTGGACCGGGTGATCGCCGCCGACCTGCTGCTCTCCACGATGCTCGGCGCGGTCGGCGCGGAGGCGGCGATCAACCGGCACGCCACCACGCTGCCCGTGCTGGTGGTGCTCTCCCTGCTCGGGTTCGTCGGCTCGGTGGCCCTGGTCCGCTTCGCCGTCCGGCAGGAGGCGTGACCCCGGCCCACCGGGCCGGCCGGTGCGCCCCGGCGGCGCCGGCCGTCGGCGCCCCGGCGCGCCCGCACCCGGGGAGGACGTGGTGAGCGCGGGTACGGTCGCCGACTGGCTGGGGGCGGTCGCCCTGGTGGTGGGGGCGCTGCTCAGCCTCGCCGCCGGGATCGGGGTGCTGCGCTTCCCGGACGTGCTGGACCGGATGCACGCCGCCACCAAGCCGCAGGTGCTCGGGGCACTGCTCCTGCTGCTCGGGCTGGCGCTGCGGCTGCGGACCCCGGCCGACCTCGGCATGATCGGGCTGGTCGCCGTCTTCCAGTTGGTCACCGCGCCGGTCGCCGCGCAGATGATCGGACGGGCCGCGTACCGGTCGGGCCGGGTGGACCGGAGCCTGCTGGAGACGGATGAACTCGCCGAGCCCCGGAAATAGGGGATGAGCGGCGGCTTTGTCCCCACTTTCAGCGGGCTTTCAGCGACCGCCGATAGAATGACGGCATGATCGACTCCTCTGCCCAGGAGGGCAGCAGTAGCCAGCCGGGTCGTGCCCGGCATCCCCTCGGCCCGACGTCCCCGGGAGCCCTGAGCGACCCGTGTTGATCGTCGTCGGTCTCGTACTCATCATCGTTCTCACCGCCGCCACCGGTTACTTCGTGGCCCAGGAGTTCGGTTACGTCGCGGTGGACCGCGGCCGGCTCAAGCAGCAGGCCGACGAGGGCGACCAGGCGGCCGCCCGGGCCCTGGAGGTCACCGGCCGGCTCTCCTTCATGCTCTCCGGCGCCCAGCTCGGCATCACCGTCACCGCCCTGCTGGTCGGTTACGTCGCCCAGCCCTACCTGGGCGCCGGGCTGGCCGAGCTGCTCGGCGGCACCGGCGTCTCCACCGCGGTCAGCCTTCCGCTCGCGGTGGCGCTGGCCCTGCTCATCGCCACCGTGGTGCAGATGGTCCTCGGCGAGCTGGCCCCGAAGAACCTGGCCATCGCCCGCGCCGAACCGCTGGCCCGGGCGCTGAGCCGCTCCACCCTGATGTACCTGAAGGTCGCCGGTCCGCTGATCACGCTCTTCGACCGGGCGGCGGTGCGGCTGCTGCGCCGGGTCGGCATCGAGCCGATCGAGGAGCTGCCCAGCGGCGCCACCCCGGAGGACCTGGAGCAGATCATCGCCGAGTCCCGGGAGGAGGGGCACCTCGACGCCGAGATGTCCGACCTGCTCGACCGGGGGCTCGACTTCCGCGAGCTGACCGCCGGCGAGGCCATGGTGCCCCGGGTGGACGTGCACACCGTACGGGCGCACGAGCCGGTCAGCCGGATCGTGGAGCTGCTCGACACCGGCCACTCCCGCTTCCCGGTGCGCGGCGCCGAGGGCGTGGACGACCTCGTCGGGGTGGTCGGCATCGCCGACGTGCTCGGGGTACCCCCGGCGCAGCGGGCCACCACCCCGGTCAGCGCGGTGGCCGTACCCCCGTTGCTGGTGCCGGAGACGCTGCCGCTGCCGACGGTGCTGGACCGGCTGCGGTCCGGGCACCGGCAGCTGGCCTGCGTGGTCGACGAGTACGGCGGCTTCGCCGGCGTGATCACGCTGGAGGACATCGCCGAGGAGCTGGTCGGGCCGATCCGGGACGAGGACGACCCGCCGGAGCGCGCCCCCGCCCGGCAGGCGGACGGCTCCTGGGTGGTGCCGGCCCGCTGGCGGATCGACGAGGTCGCCGACAGCACCGGCATCTCGCTGCCCGAAGCCCCCGAGTACGACACCCTCTCCGGGCTGGTCATGCGGGAGCTGGGGCGGGTGCCCGAGGTGGGTGACCGGCTGGAGATCAGCCTGCCCGCCGACGGCGAGGAGCCACGCGACCGGCCGAAGGCCCTGGTCGAGGTGCTCGTGGTGGACCGGCACGTGGCCGACTCGGTGCGGCTGCGGATGGCCGGCGAGGCCCCCGGCGGGGAGGTGGCGGCATGAGCCCCGGCGTCGCCCTGCTGGTCTCGGCGCTGCTGCTGGCGCTCAACGGCTTCTTCGTGGCCGCCGAGTTCGCGCTGGTGGCGAGCAAGCGCTACCGCCTCGAACAGGCTGCCGCCGGCGGCGGTCGGGCGGCCCGGGCGGCCCTGGACGGCGTCCGCGAACTGTCGCTGATGCTGGCCGGCGCGCAGCTCGGCATCACGCTGTGCACCCTGGGGCTCGGCGCGCTCGCCGAGCCGGCGATCGAGCACCTGCTCAGCCCGCTGCTGCACACGGTGGGTCTGCCCGACGCGGCCAGCCACGCCGTCGCGCTGGTGTTCGCGCTGGGGCTGGTCACCTTCCTGCACCTGGTCGTCGGCGAGATGGCCCCGAAGTCGTGGGCGATCACCGACGCGGAGCGTTCGGCGCTGCTGCTGGCGCTGCCGTTCCGGGCCTTCGCCCGGGTCGCCCGGCCGGTGCTGTCGGCGCTCAACGCGCTGGCCAACGTGATCCTGCGGCTGTTCGGGGTGCAGCAGCAGGATCAGCTCGCCCAGGTGCACGGCCCGGACGAGCTGCGCATCCTGCTGGAGCAGTCCCGCGAACACGGGCTGCTCGGCGCCGAGCAGCACCACCTGCTGACCAGCATGCTGGAGTTGCAGGGCACCACCGTCCGCGACGTGATGGAGCCCTTCGACGAGATCGTCACGGTCCGCCGGGACGACACCGCGGGCCGCATCGAGCAGGTCAGCCGGGACAGCGGCCGGTCCCGGCTCGCCGTGCTGGACCCGGGCGGCGAGGTCTGCGGCCTGGTGCACGTGCGGGAGGCGGTGCGGGCGGTCACCACCGGCCGGTCGGCTACCGCGGGCGAGCTGATGACCCGGGCGTTCACCCTGCCGGCGAGCTCCTCGGTCACCGAGGCGGTGGCGGCGATGCGCGCAGACCAGGCCCAGCTCGCGCTGGTCCGCAACGGCGGCGGCCCCACCCGCCCGATCGGCTTCGTCGCCCTGGAGGACCTCCTGGAGGAGGTCATCGGCGAGTTCGACGACGAGACCGACCCCGTCCCCCGCGGCCGCCGCCTCCGCTGACCCCCCACCAACCCACCCAAGATCCGCGCACGTTCCGAGAAAGCGTGGCCATTCCTCGCCGGATGGCCACGCTTTCTCCGTACGTGCACGGTTGACGGCGCCTTGAGGGGAGGCGTGGTGGGGCGGGTGGGGGGAAAGCCGGGGGTGTGGGGATGCGGGTCACGGGGGTGGCGCGGGAGTCCGGGTGGCCGGGGCTGTCGGTGGGCACCACCCTGACGAACCCGAGCACCCGTCCGGGGCTGCGCCTGCCGGGGCGGGTCACGCTCGCCGCCGGGTCGGAGGACGTACCGGTCCGGCACATCCGGCTGGGGCTGGTCGCCACCGCCGAACCGGACGATCCGCGCAGTCCGCGCCGCCTGGTGCAGTACCACCAGGTGCCGATCGCCGGCCGCTTCGTGGTGCCGGCCGGACGGCGGCGGGCGGTCGACTTCGCCCTGCCGCTGCCCTGGGAGACCCCGGTGACCATCTTCGGCGGGGTGCCGCTGCTCAGCCTGCGCACCGGCCTGCGCACCGAGGTCTCCCTCGACCCGGACCTGGACCAGGGGGCGATGGTGCCGGTGTTCGTCCATCCGCTGCCGATCCAGCAGCACATCCTGGCCGCGCTGGAGACCCTGGGCTTCGCGATGCGCCAGGCCGGTCTGGTGCAGGGTCGGCTTCCCGGGGTGGCGCAGACCCTGCCCGTGCACCAGCGGCTCGGCTACTGGGTGGGGCCGCTCTACGCCGGCCCGATCACCGAGCTGGAGGTGATCTTCGTGACCAACTCGGCCGGCCTGGAGGTGCTCATCTGGCTGGACCGGCGGCTCTCCCTGACCGGCATCAGCCACCAGAGCATCAGCCGGTTCCGGATCTGGCACGCCGGCATGGAGCAGCGGGACTGGGTCGCCACCGTCGACGGCTGGCTGCGCGAGGCGATCAACCGGCACGCGGCGGCCGCCTCGAACGCCCACTGGTCGGCCCGGATCACCGAGTCCGCCCACGTCAGCCGCCACCCCGACGAACCGGTCGCGCCCGGCTACGGCCTCGGCGGCACCGCCGGGGGCGGGGGCATCGGCGGCGGCGGGGGCGACGGCACCTGAACCCGGTCCCGGCCAGCGGCCCGGTCCCGCGCCGGCGCACCCCCCCGCCGGGGTCAGACCGAGGCGGTGGCGAGCTTGAGGCTGAAGCCGAGGAAGAGCACCCCGACGCCGGTGGTGGCACCCGCGGCCAGCCGCCGGCGACGCCGGAACTGCGCCGCCAGGAACGTGCCCGCGAAGATCAACGCGGTCAGGTAGAGCGCGCTGGTGACCTGGGCGATCAGCCCGAGCAGCAGGAACGACAGCGCCGGCCAGGCGTACCCGGGGTCGACGAACTGGATGAAGAACGAGATGAAGAAGAGGATCGCCTTCGGGTTCAGCAGGCTGATCACCAACGCCTTGCGGAACGGGCTGCGCATCGCCGCCGGCTCCGCGGCGTCGATCAGGCGCGGGGCCGCCGGGTCGTTGCGGACGCGCCAGCGCCGCCAGGCGCCGCGCAGCATGGTCACCCCGACGTAGCCGAGGTACGCCGCGCCCGCGTACTTGATCACCAGGAAGAGCGGCGGGTACGCCTTGAGCAGCGACGCCACCCCGGCGGCGGAGAGGAACATCAGCACCCCGTCGCCGACGAACACCCCGCCCGCCGCCCGGTAACCGGCCCCCACCCCGCGCTTGGCGGCGGTGGAGAGCACGAAGAGCGAGTTGGGCCCCGGCAGCAGGATGATCGCCACGGTCCCCAGCACGTACGTCCAGATGTCGGTGATGCCCAGCACGCCCGCCATCATCACGCCGCGGGTGCCGTACGGCGAAGCCTTTCCCGGAGCCTGGCCTGTGCGTTCGGCCACTCGTCGACGGTCATCGCGTACTGCACGGTGTCCCGCCAGGAGCCGTCCGGGCGCTGCCGGTGCATCCGCAGCACGCCCTCCCGGGTGGCGCCCAGGCGCTCGATCGCCGCCTGCGAGCGGGTGTTGCGGATGTCGGTGTGCCAGGCCACCCGGACCGCGCCGAGCTGGTCGAACGCGCGGCCGAGCAGCAGCAGCTTGGCCTCGGTGTTGATTCCGCTGCGCCACCAGGGCCGGCCCAGCCAGGTGTGGCCGATGGCGACCGCCCGCCGCTCGGGGTCGATGTCGTAGTACGAGGTGCTGCCGACGACCGCGCCCGTGCGCGCGCAGCGCTGCACCCAGGCCACCCGCTCACCCCGGTGCCCGGCGGCCAGCGCCCCGGCGACGATCTCCCTCATGGTGGCCGGGTCGGTGGGCAGCCAGTGGGTCAGGTGGGCCCAGACCTCGGGCTCGGCGGTGGCGGTGAAGAGCTCGTCGGCGTGGGCCAGGTCCAGCGGCTCCAGCAGCACGTGCTCGCCCCGCAGGGTCGCCGCCTCGTGCCACGGCGAGCCGGCCGCGCGCAGGTACGCCGGCACCGGCGCGGTCACGCCCGCGTCCGGCTCGGGCAGCCCGGCGGTGAGCCGCAGCGGCACCACCCCGGCCCAGTGCGGCAGGTCGGCGTCGGCCGGGTCGTCCCGGACCCCGCCGGTGCGCGAGCGCAGTGACACCTCGCGCAGCGGCAGCGCCAGCACGGCGGTCTCGGCCAGCTCGCGGCGGCTCGGCGGGCGGCTGTCCGCGCTGCGCCCGGCGCCGACCTTCTCCACCAGCGCGGTCAGCATCCGCAGCTTCTCGGCGTCGTCGGTGACCAGGTGGGCGGTGCCGTGGGCGACCACCGAGCGGTAGTTGGCGCTGTGGTCGAACTGCGAGCGGGCGTAGACGAGCCCGTCGAGCAGGGTGACGGTGACGCAGACCCGCAGCCCGGCGTCGCCGCGGGCGGCGAGCAGCGGCCGGCTGCCGGTGGAGCCGTGCAGGTAGAGGGTGTCGCCGATGCGCACGTGCAGGGTGGGCAGCAGCCGGGGCTCGCCGTCCACGACGAACCCGAGCACGCAGTCGTACGCCTCGTCGAGCACCGCGTGCGTGGCGGCCCGGTCGTAGCTCATCCGGTCGCGGGAGCGGGTGGCCGTGGTGCGCGCGGTCGGGGCGTACATGCGACATCCCACCTTTGTTCTAGTACAATGCTGAAACTGTGGCAGTACGTTATCAGATCACCGGCTCCACGTCGGCCGCGATTTCGGCCAGCGTCGAAAGCGGCATCCGCGCCGACGCGCTGGCGCCGGGCACGGCGCTGCCCGCCGTCCGGGCGCTCGCCGCCGAGCTGGGCGTCAGCCCGGCCACCGTCGCCCGGGCCTACCAGGAGCTGCGCGGGCGCGGCCTGGTGGTGACCGCGGGTCGGCACGGCACCCGGGTCCGCCCCCGGCCTCCGGTCGCCGGCCGTCGCTCCGTGCTGCACCCGCCGCCCGCCCCCGGCACCCGCGACCTCTCCCAGGGGCAACCCGACCCCGGGCTGCTGCCGCCGCTCGGCCCGCACCTGGCCGCGCTCGCCGCCGAGATCGGCCCACCCGCCGGGTACGCCTCGACCGCCGTGCTCCCCGGGCTGGCCGAGGCGGCCCGGGACCGGCTCGCCGCCGACGGCGTACCGGCCGAGGAGATCACCGTCACCGGGGGCGCGCTGGACGGCATCGAGCGGCTGCTCGCCGCCCACCTGCGCCCGGGCGACGCGGTGGCGGTCGAGGACCCGGGCTGGGCCAACCTGCTCGACCTGGTCGCCGCGCTCGGGCTGCGGCCGATCGGCGTACCGGTGGACGACGACGGGCCCACCGAGGCCGGCGTGCGCGACGCCCTGACCCTCGGCGCCCGGGCGCTGGTGGTGACCAGCCGCGCGCAGAACCCGACCGGCGCCGCCGTCTCCGCCGCCCGGGCCGGCGCCCTGCGGGAGCTGCTCGCCGGCCGCCGGGACCTGCTGCTGATCGAGGACGACCACGCCGCCGAGCTGGCCCGGGTGCCGCTGCACCCGCTCGCCGGGGCGACCCCGACCTGGGCCTTCGTCCGGTCGACGAGCAAGCCGTTCGGGCCCGACCTGCGGCTGGCGGTGCTGGCCGGCGACGAGGCCACCGTGGCCCGGGTCGCCGGCCGGGCCCGGGTCGGCGCGGGCTGGGTCTCCACCGTGCTGCAACGGCTCGTGCTGTCGCTCTGGCGCGACCCGGCCACCGCCGAGCTGGTCCACCGCTCCGGCGAGGAGTACGAGCGGCGGCGCACCGGGCTGCTGGCGGCGCTCGCCGCCCGGGGTCTGACCGCCCGCGGCCGCAGCGGCATCAACATCTGGCTGCCGGTGCCGGACGAGACCAGCGTGGTCACCGCCCTGCGCGACGCCGGCTGGTCGGTGGCGCCCGGCGCGCTCTACCGGATCGCCGCCGAGCCCGGGATCCGGATCACCGTCGGCGCGCTTGACGAGGCCGACCTCGTGCCCTTCGCCGACGCGGTGGCGCGGGCGCTGCGGCCGGCCCGGTCGGGCGGGTTCACCGCCTGACCCGGGTCCATCCTCGACGCGTCCCGCCCGCCACGGGCCGCCACACCCGGCGGTGACCGTGAATCCGGTATATAAAGGTCGCCATGGCCGAGACCGACGCGGCGCCGGGTGCGCAGCAGTTCATCCCTCCACAGGCCGACACGCTCGACGAGCTGCGCGCCGCGGCTACCGGCTGCCGGGGCTGCGAGCTCTACCGCGACGCCTCGCAGACGGTCTTCGGCCGGGGTGACGAGAGCGCCCGGGTGGTCCTGGTCGGCGAGCAGCCCGGCGACATGGAGGACCAGAAAGGACTGCCCTTCGTCGGTCCGGCCGGGCGGCTGCTGCGCCGGGCGGTCGACGACGCCGGCCTCGACCCCGGGCACATCTATCTCACGAACGCCGTCAAGCACTTCCGCTTCGAGCTGCGCGGGAAGCGGCGCATCCACCAGACGCCGGACCGGGTGCACATCACCGCCTGCCGGCCGTGGCTGGTCGCCGAGTTCTCCCGGCTGCGCCCGGAGCTGGTGGTGGTGCTCGGTGCGACGGCCGCCAAGGCCCTGCTCGGCCCGTCGTTCCGGGTCACCCGGCAACGGGGCGAACTGCTGCCGTGGCCGGTGTCCGCCCAGCGCCCGGAGGACTTCGCCCGGGTCCCGGTGGACAGCGCCGGGAAGGTGGCCGACGCCCCGGCCGCGCAGCTGCTGGCCACCATCCACCCGTCCGCCGTGCTGCGCGCCGACGACCAGGACGCCGCGTACGCGGGGCTGGTGCAGGACCTGACGGTCGGCGCCCGCGCGCTGGCCGGGTAGGGGCGGCCGTCAGCCCTCGGCGGTGATCTTGCCGTACACGTCCTTGGCGACGATCCGGCCGTCGCGGACCCGGTAGACGTCCAGGCCGCACAGCACCGTGCCGTCCTCGGCCGGCGCCCACGCCCACTCGCAGACCACCCGCTCGCCGGCCGCCCAGACCGGGCCGAGCGCCGGGCCCTCACCGGGCCCGAGCTGGTCGACGAAGGCCGCGGTCACGGCCTCCCGCCCCCGCAGCGTGGTCGCCGGACCGTCCCAGGCGTTCGGGCGGTACGTCACGTCGTCGGCGAGGCAGGCGGAGACCGCCGCCAGGTCGCCGCGTACCCAGGCCGCGTTGAACCGCTCCACCAACGCCCGCGCGTCCGTCATGTCCGGCACGGTAGCTTCCCGGCAGGGAAAGTGCCGCTCCGATAAACAACGATGCCGCCGGTGGTGAACGGGCCTCGCCTCTGGGCAGGGCGGGTGAGCGGTGCCACACTGGCCGCCATGGAGCAGCATCTCTACGAACCGGTCCACGAGGAATTCCGCGACCTGTGCCGGGAGTTCCTGGCCCGCGAGGCGGTGCCGCACCACGCCCGCTGGGAGGCCGACGGCATCGTCGACCGCGAGGTGTGGCGCAAGGCCGGCGCCGCCGGACTGCTCGGCATGGACGTCGACACCGACCACGGCGGCGGGGGGCAGCAGGACTTCCGGTTCAACGCGGTGCTGGACGAGGAGATCGTCGCGTCGGGCTGCTCCGGGCTCGGCTTCGGGCTGCACAACGACGTGGTGGCGCCGTACCTGACCGAACTGACCACCGACGAGCAGCGCAAGCGCTGGCTGCCCAGGTTCTGCTCCGGCGACCTGGTCACCGCGATCGCGATGAGCGAGCCGGGCGCGGGCAGCGACCTGGCGGGCATCCGCACCAGCGCGGTCCGCGACGGCGACGAGTGGGTGCTCAACGGGCAGAAGACGTTCATCACCAACGGCGAGATGGCCGACCTGGTGATCGTGGTGGTCCGCACCGCGCCGGACCAGGGCGCGCACGGGGTCAGCCTGGTGGCGGTGGAGACCGGCACGCCCGGTTTCACCCGGGGCCGGCGGCTGGAGAAGGTGGGCCTGAAGGCCAACGACACCGCGGAGCTGTTCTTCGACGACTGCCGGGTGCCGGCGGAACACCTGATCGGCACCGAGAACCACGGCTTCTACCACCTGATGGCGAACCTGCCCCGGGAGCGGCTGAGCATCGCCGTCGTGGCGGTGGCGGCGGCGGAGAAGCTGCTCGCGCTCACCCTCGACTACGCCCGCTCGCGCGAGGCGTTCGGCCGGCCGATCGGGCGGTTCCAGCACAACCGGTTCCTGCTGGCGGAACTGGACACCGAGATCACCATCGCGCGCACCTTCGTCAACCACTGCGTGGCCGAGTTCAACGCCGGCCGGCTCTCGGTCACCGACGCGGCGAAGGCCAAGTGGTGGACCACCGAGCTGCAGAACAAGGTCGCCGACCGCTGCGTGCAGCTGCACGGCGGCTACGGGTTCGTGCTGGAGCACCCGGTGGCGAAGGCCTGGCTGGACGGGCGGGTGCAGACCATCTACGGCGGCACCACCGAGATCATGAAGGAGATCATCGGGCGGGGGCTCGGCCTGTAGCGAAACCGGGTGCCCGGGGGCGAGGCCGGTTTGCAAGGATGGGGCGGCGTCTGACCCCTTACCGAGGAGGCCGGCATGGCCACCGACCTGACCGCACCGGCCCGTGGCCGGCCCGACGTCGCGCCGATCCAGCGGCGGACCCTGCGCCTGCTCTTCGGCACGCAGATCATCGGCGGGATCGGCGTCACCATCGGCATCTCCGTCGGGGCGCTGCTCGCCGCCCGGGTCGCCGGCACCGCCGTCGCCGGCCTGGCGCAGAGCGCCGCCGTGGTCGGCGGGGCGCTGCTCGCCGTCCCGGTCACCCGGATCATGAACGGGCACGGCCGGCGACCCGGACTGGCCTTCGCCTACCTGGCCGGCGCCGTCGGCGCCGTGCTGGTGGTGCTCGCCACGGTCACCCGCTCCGTACCGCTGCTCTTCCTCGGCATGCTGCTCTTCGGCGGCGGCACGGCGGCGAACCTGCAGGCCCGCTACGCCGCGGTGGACCTCGCCGAGCCGGCCCGCCGGGGCCGGCAGCTCTCGCTGATCGTCTGGGCCACCACCATCGGCGCGGTGACCGCGCCGAACTTCGCCGCGCTGGCCGACCGCACCACCAGCGGGTGGGGGCTGCCGCCGCTGGCCGGCCCGTTCGCGTTCAGCGCCGCCGCGTTCGTGCTCGCCGCCGTCGTACTCGTGGTGCTGCTCCGGCCCGACCCGCTGCTCACCGCGCGCCGGCTGGCGGCGGCCGACGCCCCGGTCGCGGCCGCCGTGGAGGACGTCACCCCGCCGGCCGACGCCGTCGCCGCGCCGGCCCGGACCGCCCGGCGTGGTGCGGGGATGCGCGCGGCCTGGCACGTGGTACGCGGCCGCCCGGCGGCCCGGCTCGGCATCGCGGCGGTCGCGGTCGGGCACGTGGTGATGGTCGCGGTGATGTCGATGACCCCGGTACGCCTCGGCGAGTCGCACGGCGACGCCGACGTGCTGCGGGTGGTCGGCATCGTGCTGAGCCTGCACATCGCCGGCATGTACGCGCTCAGCCCGGTGGTGGGCTGGCTCACCGACCGGCTGGGGCGGCGCGCGGTGGTCCTCGGCGGGGTCGGGCTGCTGCTGGCCGCGTGCGCGGTCGCCGGCACCGCCGGGCACGACACCCCCCGGCTCTCGGTCGGCCTGGCCCTGCTCGGGCTGGGCTGGTCCGGCACCATGGTGGCCGGCTCCACCCTGCTGTCGGAGTCGGTGCCGGCGGCGGTCCGGCCGAGCGTGCAGGGCTTCTCCGACCTGACGATGGGGCTGGCCGGCGCCGGTGCCGCCGCCCTGAGCGGGTTTGTCATGCGGGCCGCGGGTTATCCGGTGCTGACCCTGCTGGCGGCGATCGCGGTGGTGCCCCTGGTGGCGCTAGCGTTGCGTCCGGTGCCGGTGGGGGCACCGGACGAGGAGGACTGATCACGTGCGGCTGACCGACTTCTGGGCCCGGCTGGAGGAGGCCTTCGGGCCGGGCTACGCGGCCAGCATCGCCCGCGACCAGGTGTTGTCCCAGCTGGGCGGGCGGACCATCGAGCAGGCGCTCGCCTCGGGTGAGCAGACCCACGTGGTGTGGCGGGCCGTCGTCGCCGCCTACCCCGACCGGGTGCCCGCCCGGCTACGCTGAGCGGCGCTTTCGTCACTTCCGCGTGTCGCTTGCCGACTCGTACACCTGTTCGGCTATTGTCCACAGCGGGGTGCTCGTCCACAGCTCACGGCCCGTCGGCTGGTTTTCTGTCGGACCCAGCGCCTAGCGTGTCCCGCGTGACGCGAAGCTCAGGAAAGACGCCGGCGAAGGCAGGGGTGGCAAACATGGCCGCAGGGCCCGATCGGGAGAAGGCACTAGACCTTGCTCTCGCTCAGATCGACAAGCAGTTCGGCAAGGGTTCGGTGATGCGGCTGGGGGAGCGGCCGGTCATCCAGACCTCGGTGATCCCCACCGGCTCGATCGCGCTCGACGTGGCGCTCGGCGTGGGCGGTCTGCCCCGCGGCCGGGTCGTCGAGATCTACGGTCCCGAGTCCAGCGGTAAGACCACGGTCGCCCTGCACGCGGTGGCCAACGCCCAGCGGGCCGGCGGCATCGCCGCCTTCGTCGACGCCGAGCACGCGCTCGACCCGGAGTACGCGAAGGCCCTCGGCGTCGACACCGACGCCCTGCTGGTCTCCCAGCCGGACACCGGCGAGCAGGCGCTGGAGATCGCCGACATGCTGGTCCGCTCCGGCGCGATCGACATCATCGTGATCGACTCGGTGGCGGCCCTGGTGCCGCGCGCCGAGATCGAGGGTGAGATGGGCGACAGCCACGTGGGTCTGCAGGCCCGGCTGATGAGCCAGGCGCTGCGGAAGATCACCGGTGTGCTCAACAACACCGGCACCACGGCGATCTTCATCAACCAGCTCCGCGAGAAGATCGGCGTGATGTTCGGCAGCCCGGAGACCACCACCGGTGGTCGGGCGCTGAAGTTCTACGCCTCGGTCCGACTCGACGTGCGCCGCATCGAGAGCCTGAAGGACGGCACCGACGTGGTCGGTAACCGGACCCGGGTCAAGGTCGTGAAGAACAAGGTCGCCGCGCCGTTCAAGCAGGCCGAGTTCGACATCATGTACGGCAAGGGCATCTCCCGCGAGGGCTCGCTGATCGACGTCGGCGTGGAGCAGGCGATCATCCGCAAGTCCGGCGCCTGGTACACCTACGACGGTGACCAGCTCGGCCAGGGCAAGGAGAAGGCCCGCGAGTTCCTCAAGGAGAACCCGGACGTGGCCGCCGAGATCGAGAAGAAGATCCTGGAGAAGCTCGGCGTCGGGGTCGGCGCGGGCGACGCCGCCGGCGGCCCGGAGCTGCCGCCGGTCGACTTCTGATCGGCCGCTGACCGGTGGCAGGACGACGCGCCCGCACGGGGCGGGGCTGGGATGCCAGTCCGCCCCGGGCGGGTGACGGCACCGCGCCCCGGCCCCGGCGGGGTCGTCGTGGCCGGTTCGACGAGACCGATCCGGAGGCACCCCCGAGCCCACCGCGCGACGAGGCCGAGGTGGCCCGGGAGATCTGCCTGCGGCAGCTCGCGGTGCGTCCGCGTACCCGAGCCGAGCTGGCCGGGGCGCTGGCCAAGCGGGGCATCTCCGACGAGGTCTCGGCCGACGTGCTCGACCGGTACGACGAGGTCGGCATCATCGACGACGCCGCCTTCGCCCGGGCCTGGGTCTCCAGCCGGCACACCGGCCGGGGGCTGGCCCGCCGGGCGCTCGCCAACGAGCTGCGCCAGCGCGGCGTGGACGGCGACGTGGCCAGCGAGGCGCTCGGCGAGCTGGACGAGGAGACCGAGGCGGAGACCGCCCGCGCCCTGGTGGAGCGGAAGCTGCGCACCGCCCGGGGCGAACCGGACGCGGTGTTCCGCCGACTGGTCGGGATGCTCGCCCGCAAGGGCTACCCGCCGGGCGTGGCGATCCGCGCGGTGAAGGACGCCCTCGCCGCGCAGAGCGCCGAGGCCGCCGAGTTCGCCGAGCAGATCGACGCCGACGCACTGGCCGAGGCCGAGGGCGAACTCGACCGCGACACCCGCGCCACCGACTGAGCGACGCCCCGCAGCGGGACGCCCGCCACCGACTGAGCGACGCCCCGCAGCGGGACGCCCGCCACCGGCCGAGCGACGTCCCGCAGCAGGGCACCCCACAGCGCGGCTCCGCCGCGTGCCCCAGGGCCCCGCGAGACGGCCGGCGCGAATCGTGCGGGCGTCGCCGGGGGCGGGGGAGGATGATCCGGTGCTGAAGGCCTGTCTCAACGGCGGCCGGGGCCGCGACGAGCATCCCGCCGTGCCGGTCACCCCGGCCGAGCTGGCCGCCGACGCCGCCCGCTGCGCCGACCTCGGGGTGGCCGCCGTGCACGTCCATCCCCGGGACGCCGCGGGCGTCGAGTCGCTGGCGCCGGCCGCGATCTCCGACGCGCTGGCCGCGATCCGGGCCGCCCGGCCGGGGCTGCCCGTCGGGGTGAGCACCGGGGCGTGGATCGAGCCCGACCCGGCCGCTCGGGTTGCCGCCGTACGGGCCTGGACGGTGCTGCCCGACTTCGCCTCGGTCAACGCGCACGAGGCGGGGGCGGAGGCCGTCGCCGCCGCACTGCACGAGCGGGGCGTGCTGGTCGAGGCGGGCCTCTGGACCCCGCAGGCCGTACGGGCCCAGCAACGGTGGCGGGTGCCGGTCGGGCGGATCCTGATCGAGTGCACACCGGACGATCCGGCGCGGGCGCTGGCCGACGCCGAAACCATGCTCGCCGACCTGGCCCCGGGCGGCCCGCCGGTGTTGCTGCACGGCGAGGGTGCCGCCGCCTGGGTGGTGCTCGTCGAGGCGGTACGCCGGGGTCTGGACACCCGGATCGGCCTGGAGGACACCGTCAGCCTCCCGGACGGCGCTGCCGCGCCCGACAACGCGGCGCTGGTCGCCGCCGCCCGCGCCCTCGGCGCCTCCTGACCCGGCACGCCGGATTCGGTCCCGGCCCTCGCCTCGGCTCCGGCTCCGGCTTGCCCCGCCACCCCACGCACCGGGCGCCACCCGGGCATCGAGTGATGTACGTCGGGTCCGGCGAGGTGCCGGGGGAGCCCAGCGGCACCGTCCGCGCCGGGCGGGCACCGTGCCGCCGACGGGGCTGTGAGCAGGTCCGAAGGGCGACGCACGACCCTGTCACCCGGGTCGTTTGTCCGCTGCTGTCCGTCATGCCGTGGGCGGTCGGTGACGACTCAACTTCGCTCCGTTCGGGGGGTTTGATCATGAGTTCTTGACCGAACGGCCCCCGGCGACCTAGCCTCGCCCTACAGGCTCACATTGCCCGACCAGCGCAGGCTAAGCGCACAACATAGATCGCGTAACAGAACAGCATCACTTTGGCCAGCTCCACCGGCCTTTGACGGTCGCTCCGGACAGCCGGTCCGGAGCCGATCCGACAACTGCACCCGGCTGTCGACGATGCCCACCGGGCACCGCCGACGGAGAGCTGTACCCACGGCCAGCCGCTCGGTCGGGCGTCCAGGGCCGTGGAGGCTCGTGCCCGCCGGCACGGTCCTCCACGGTGTCGACGTTCAGGGGAGGCGGCCATGGCGGGGCGGCACAGGGACCACGGGTCCCCAGGGGGTGTCGGCGGTCGCGGGTCCGCCGGTGGCGTAGGACGGTCGGACCTCGTTCGCTGCGGCGAAGGGGCGCCGAGATGAGCGGCGTCGAGGTGGTGCTGCTCGTCGCGGTGCTGCTGCTCGCCGTGGTCGTCGTCGGCGCCGTGCTCTTC
The DNA here is from genome assembly GCF_036906795.1 of Micromonospora sp. CPCC 205739. Taxonomy (NCBI): domain Bacteria; kingdom Bacillati; phylum Actinomycetota; class Actinomycetes; order Micromonosporales; family Micromonosporaceae; genus Micromonospora; species Micromonospora sp. CPCC 205739. Next base: position 44,978 of record NZ_JBAKHS010000010.1, read on the forward strand.
GGCGTACGGGCGATGCGGACCTTCCGCGCGGCGCCGGCCCCGGAGGACCCGGCGTTCATCGCCGAGAAGGACCGTCAGGAGCAGTCGCTGGCGGCGCTGCGCAGCGCGGCCGACGAGGCGAACAGCACCATCGACGTGGCGAAGTCCGCTGCGGCCGCCGCCCGGACCGAGGCGGCCGCCGCGAAGGCGGAGGCGAAGTCGGCCCGGGCCGAGGCCCGCCGGGTGCTCGACGACGCCCGCGCCGAGGCGGACACCATCCTGGAGCGGGCCCACCGGCAGGCCGAGGCCGACGCCGAGCAGTTGCGGACCGCCGCCCGGCGCAGCGGTGAGCGGGAGGTGGCCGTCCTGGCCGCCACCACCCGCGAGCAGGCCGCCGAGGTGGAGCGCCGGGCGGCCCGGATGGACGAGCGGGAGCGGCTGCACACCGAGGAAGTCGAGCGGCTGGCCGAGCGGGAACGGCAGCTCACCGCGGCCAGCGCCGAGCTGGCGAAGCGGGAGGCCGGGCTGGTGGAGCGGGAGACCGCGCTGGCCGCCGCCGAGGAGCAGCGCCGCCGCGAGCTGGAACGGGTCGCCGGGCTCACCGCCGACGCCGCGCGCGCCGAGCTGATCGACGCGATCGAGACCCAGGCCAAGCGGGAGGCGGCCCTGCTGGTCCGGGACATCGAGTCCGACGCCCGCAACACCGCCGAGCAGCGTGCCCGGACGATCGTGGTGGACGCCATCCAGCGGGTGGCCAGCGAGCAGACCGCGGAGAGCGTGGTCAGCGTGCTGCACCTGCCCGGGGACGAGATGAAGGGGCGGATCATCGGCCGGGAGGGGCGCAACATCCGCGCCTTCGAGTCGGTCACCGGGGTCAACCTGATCATCGACGACACCCCCGAGGCGGTGCTGCTCTCCTGCTTCGACCCGGTACGCCGGGAGGTCGGCCGGCTCACTCTGGAGAAGCTGGTCCTCGACGGCCGGATCCACCCGCACCGGATCGAGGAGGTGCACGACCTGGCCCGGCAGGAGGTGGAGGAGCTCTGCCACCGGGCGGCCGAGGACGCCCTGGTCGAGGTCGGCATCACCGAGATCCACCCGGAGCTGGTGACCCTGCTCGGCCGGTTGCGCTACCGGACGTCGTACGGGCAGAACGTGCTCAAGCACCTGGTGGAGACCGCGCACATCGCCGGGACGATGGCCGCCGAGCTGCGGTTGGACATCCCCACCATCAAGCGGTGCGCGTTCCTGCACGACATCGGCAAGGCGCTCACCCACGAGGTGGAGGGCAGCCACGCCATCATCGGCGCGGACCTGGCCCGCAAGTACGGCGAGAGCGAGGACGTGGTGCACGCCATCGAGGCGCACCACAACGAGGTGCCGCCGCAGACCATCGAGGCGGTGCTCACCCAGGCCTCCGACGCCTGCTCGGGCGGGCGCCCGGGCGCCCGGCGGGAGAGCCTGGAGGCGTACGTCAAGCGGCTGGAGCGGATCGAGGAGATCGCGGCCGGCAAGCTCGGCGTGGAGAAGGTCTTCGCCATGCAGGCGGGCCGGGAGATCCGGGTGATGGTCAAGCCGGAGGACGTCGACGACATCGGCGCGGCGGTCCTCGCCCGGGACGTGGCCAAGCAGATCGAGGAGGAGCTGACCTACCCGGGTCAGATCCGGGTGACCGTGGTCCGTGAGTCCCGGGTCACCGAGATCGCCCGCTGACGGTACGCAGACGGAAAGGGCCGGCCCACGCGGGCCGGCCCTTTCGTCGTACGTGTCGGGTCAGGCGCTGCCGGCGCCCTCGGCCTGCGACATGAGGGCCGCGGGCGGCGGGTTCTGGGCCGGAGTGCCGGCCGTCTTGCGGCCCTGCGAGAGCCGGCGCTGGAGGTACTGCGCGAGCTTCGACAGCGAGTAGTTGACCACGATGAAGAGCACGGCGATCACGACGTAGACCTGGATCGGGTTGCCCAGCACGCCGATGATCTGCTTGCCGATGTTGAGGGTCTCCTCGTAGCTGATGATGAAGCCCAGCGAGGTGTCCTTGAGGACCACCACGAGCTGGCTGATCAGCGCCGGCAGCATGATCCGGAAGGACTGCGGCAGCAGGATCATCCGGGTGGTCTGGAGCGGGGAGAGCCCGATGGCGGCGGCGGCCTCCCGCTGGCCGCCCGGCAGCCCCTCCATGCCGGAGCGGAGGATCTCGGCGATGACCACGGAGTTGTAGATGGTCAGGCCGATCACCAGGTACCAGAGGGTGTCCATGGCGATGCCGAACTCGGGGAAGCCGCGGGCCACGAAGAAGATGGTGATGACGACCGGCAGGCCGCGGAACACCTCGACGCAGACCCGGGTGACCGCCGAGAGCAGCAGGCTCACCCCGCGCAGCAGGTACGCCAGCGGCGTGGCCATGCCGGTGAAGCGTCGCTGGGTGAGGCTCTTGAGCTGGATCCGCAGCACGGCGAGCAGGGTGCCGACGACCAGCGAGGCGACGATGGCCAGCGCCGCGGCGGTCAGCGTGTTCTTGAAGCCGATCCCGATCCGCTCCCACACCAGGGCGAAGTTCTCGTTGGAGGGGTCGACCAGCGGTCCCCACAGCTCCATGGAGAACTGGCCCTTGTCGGCCAGCGGCTGGTAGATCAGGAAGTACGCCCCGACGAGCAGGACCACCGCGGCGACCACGCTGCTGATCAGCGTGATCCGCCGCTGGCGGGGACCGGGGACGTCGTAGAGGACGCTGGTCTGCTGACTCATCGGGCCACCGCCTGTCGCTTCTCGATCCGGTCCAGCAGGGCACCGAGCGGCACGGTCATGATCAGGTAGCCGATCGAGATGCCGATGGCGACGGGGATGAAGGCGTAGCCCTCGGCTCCGGTGAGCTGGTCGGCCGTGGCCGACAGGTCGCCGACGACCCCGAAGAAGCCGGCCAGCGCCGAGTTCTTGATCATCGCGATGATCACCGAACCGAGCGGAACGATCGAGGCCTTCCAGGACTGCGGCAGCACCACGTACCGCAGGTTCTGGCCGAAGGTCAGGCCCAGCGAGCGGGCGGCCTCGGCCTGGCCGGCGGGCACCGCGTTCACCCCGGAGCGCAGCGCCTCACAGACGAACGCCGCGGTGTAGAGCACCAGGGCGATCAGCGCGAAACGGAAGTACGGCAGGTCGGTGTCGAGCCGGCTGAAGACCGCGTCGAGACCGGGGATGCGCAGGAAGTCGGCGTTGGAGCCGAGCGCCGGCAGGCCGAAGGCGGCGAAGAACATCACCACGGTCAGCGGCATGTTCCGGAAGACGTTCACGTAGCCGGTGCCGACCGCGCGCAGCGGCGGCACCGGCGAGATCCGGAGTACCGCCACGACGGCGCCCAGGAGCAGGGCGCCGATCGCGGCGAGTACGCAGATCTGGAGGGTGAGCCAGAAACCACCCGCAAAGACGTCGAACTTGTCGATGAGCACGTTCACGGGTCGGTGTTCCTCCCCACCCTCTGCGATCGAAGGATCAGATCAGTAGCGGTTGACGGTCGGGGCGGTGCCCAGCTCCGCGCCGAACTTGCCGGCGGTGTCGTCCCAGGCCTTCTTCCAGCGACCGTCGGTCATCGCCTTCTCCAGCGTGTCGTTGATGAAGGTGCGGAACGCGGTGTCCTCCTTCTTCACCCCGATGCCGTACGGCTCCTTGGTGAAGTTGTCGCCGGCCAGCTTGAACGACGCCTCGTCCTTGGCGATGTAGCCGAGCAGGATCACGTTGTCCGTGGTGACGGCGTCGACCTGACCGCCCTTGAGGGCGTCGCGGCACTTGTCGTAGGTGTCGAAGAGCACCAGCTGGGTGGCGACGTCCTTGACGTACTGCTTGATCGTCTCGGCCGGGGTCGAGCCGGTGACCGAGCAGACCTTCTTGGTGCCGTCCTTGAAGGAGTCCGGCCCGGTGATCGCGGTGTCGTCCTTCTTGACCAGGATGTTCTGGCCGGCCTCGTAGTACGGCCCGGCGAAGGCGATCCGCTCCTTGCGCTTGTCGTTGATCGTGTACGTCGCGGCGACCAGGTCGACGCTGCCATCGACGATCTTGTCCTCACGGACCTTCGAGGGGGTCTCCACCCACTCGATCTTGTCCTCGGAGATGCCGAGCTCCTTGGCGAGGATCTTCGCGACCTCGACGTCGAAGCCCTCCGGCTTGCCCGACAGGCCCTTCTGACCGAAGCCCGGCTGGTCGAACTTGGTGCCGATCTTGATCTTCTGGGCCTTGTTGAGCTTCTCCATGGTGGTGCCGGCGGCGAAGGACTTGCTGCCGGCGCCGGTGCCCTCCTCGGCGTCGCCGCCGCAGGCGGCCAGGCCGAACGCCAGGGTTGCGGCCGCCGCGAGCGCCGCTACGCGCTTGATACGCATACTCATCTCCTTCTTGGGGGGTTGAGCCCGCCGGGGGACGGCGCGCTCCACGTACGGACGCCTAGTGCGTGAGGATCTTGGAGAGGAAGTCCTTGGCCCGCTCGCTGCGCGGGTTGGCGAAGAACTCGGCCGGCGGGGCGTCCTCGACGAGCTGCCCGTCGGCCATGAAGATGACCCGGTTCGCCGCGTGCCGGGCGAAGCCCATCTCGTGGGTGACCACGACCATGGTCATGCCCTCGCGGGCCAGCGACGTCATCACGTCCAGCACCTCGCCGACCATCTCCGGGTCGAGCGCGCTGGTGGGCTCGTCGAAGAGCATCGCCTTCGGCTGCATGGCCAGCGCGCGGGCGATCGCGGCCCGCTGCTGCTGGCCGCCGGAGAGCTGGGCCGGGTACTTGTCGGCCTGGTTGGCGATGCCCACCCGGTCGAGCAGGGCCAGGCCGCGCTCGCGGGCGGCGGCCGGCTTCTCCTTGCGGACCTTCACCGGCCCGAGCGTGACGTTCTCGAGGATCGTCTTGTGCGCGAAGAGGTTGAACGACTGGAAGACCATGCCGACCTCGCTGCGCAGCTTCGCCAGCGCCTTGCCTTCGGCGGGCAGCGGCTGCCCGTCGAAGGTGATGGTGCCGGAGTTGATCGGCTCCAGCCGGTTGATCGTTCGGCAGAGCGTCGACTTGCCGGAGCCGGACGGGCCGATCACCACGACCACCTCGCCCCTGCCGACGGAGAGCGACACGTCGTCCAACACGTGCAGCGGGCCGAAGTACTTGTTGACCCCGTCCAGCACGATGAGCGGTTCGCCCGTCGTCACGTCGTACACCGTCCCTGTCGTCTGTCCCGGAAGCGGGGTCGGTCGACCCCCGGTTGGGCAACTGTAGGCGGGGTGATGTGGCAGAACGCAACCTGGTGGGTCACGGAGCGGTAACACCGGTCCCGGCCGTGCCGAGGAGTCCGAATTTCGTCACCCGCGGGCGGGGCCCGAGTGGCGGCGGCGGACCGGTACCGAGATCATGTGGGGATGACCGACCGGGTCCGGCTGACCGATTACGCCCGCGGGGGCGGCTGCGCCTGCAAGATCCCGCCGGGCGAACTGGAGGCGATGGTGGCCGGGCTCGGGCCCGCCACCGGCAGCGCCGACCTGCTGGTCGGGCTGGACCACGGCGACGACGCGGCCGTGGTCCGGCTGGACGAGCGGACCGGGCTGGTCAGCACCGCCGACTTCTTCACCCCGGTCGTCGACGACCCCTACGACTGGGGCCGGATCGCCGCCGCCAACGCGCTGTCCGACGTGTACGCGATGGGCGGCACCCCGCTGGTCGCGCTGAACCTGCTCTGCTGGCCGCGCGACGTGCTCCCGCTGGAACTGGCCCGCGAGGTGCTGCGCGGCGGGCAGGACGTGGCCCGGGAGGCCGGCTGCCACCTGGCCGGCGGGCACAGCGTCGACGACGACGGCCCCAAGTACGGCCTCGCCGTCACCGGGGTGGTCCGCCCCGAGGAGCTGATCACCCTCGACGCCGGCCGGGCCGGCCTGCCGCTGTCGCTGACCAAGCCGCTCGGCGTCGGGGTGCTGAACACCCGGCACAAGCGGACGGGGGAGCGGTTCGCCGAGGCGGTCGCCGCGATGGCCACGCTCAACCGCGACGCCGCCCGTGCGGCGGTCGCGGCCGGCGTCCGCTGCGGCACCGACGTCACCGGCTTCGGCCTGCTCGGGCACGCCGCGAAGTTGGCCCGGGCCAGCCGGCTCACGGTCGCGATCGACACCGCCCGGGTGCCGTACCTGCCAGGCGCGCGGGAGGCCGTCCGCGACGGGTACGTCAGCGGCGGGACGCGCCGCAACCTGGAGTGGGTGACCCCGTGGACCGACTTCGGGCCGACCGGCGAGGCGGACCGGCTGCTGCTCGCCGACGCGCAGACCTCCGGCGGTCTGCTGGTCGCCGGTGAGGTCCCCGGCGGCACCGTGATCGGTGAGCTGCTGCCCGCCGGCGAGCACCGACTCGTGCTCCGCTGACCCGGAGCCCGCCCGCCCCGCCCGGCCCGCCGGCCCCGCCCGGGGAGTGCGGAATCCGACGCGGACCCACCGGGCCCGGTCTCCCGGATCGGGCACCATACCCGATAAACTGTCATCTTCCCGCTACTCGGTGCAACGCTGCCCGAGGAAATTTTGCCCGGAATGGTCACAGACCGGTAACTTGCCCCCGGCTGAGGTCATATGCCCCCCACCATCGTCAGTAAGGCCCGATCCGGAGGCCGGTGGGACGAACGCAGCGAGGAGGCGGCATGACCGAGCTGTGGAACTGGAGAATCGACGGGGCGGCACCGGTGGAGGTGTACCCCGCGCTGGCCGAGGCGCTCGGTCGGGTGGTGATGCCCCTGGCCGTCGCCGACCCGGTCCGGCTGCCCACGTACGCGGTGGTCTGCGACGTGTGGGAGGCGCCGGGGGAGTTCGGCACGGTGGTGGACTGCTACGGGGTGCCCGAGAGCCTGAACGAGCGCAGCAGCGTCGCCGCGCTGGCCCGGCTGCTCGGCCGAAACTGCCTGCTGACCGACGACACCCTCGACGCCGGCCGGCACCTGCTGGTCGCGCCGGACGGCACGATCCGCCCGGTGCACTTCGACGTGACCGAGACCGACGACGGCGAGGTGCTCAGCAACCAGCGGCTCTGCACGCTGGCCAACCCCGGCTGCCGGGGCTGGTCGCGGTGCCACCGGTCGCGCTGGGCGCCCGACTCGGTCAACCCGGCGCTGGCCGCGGCCTGACCCGGCCGCGGCCCCCGCCCCGCTCAGCCGGCCTGCGCCGGGCGGGAGCCGCGCACCTGCAACTGGTCGAGCAGGGTCGCCGTGGCGGCGGCCACCGCGCGCACCGCGGCGTCGAACGCCTCGGCGTTGTGCGCGGCCGGTGCCCGGAAACCCGAGATCTTGCGGACGTACTGCAACGCCGCCGCCTCGATGTCGGCCGGCGTCACCTCCGGCACGTACGGCTCACGCAGGGTCTTGATGCTGCGGCACATGGCTCCTCCTCGTTCGGGTCCACCCGGTCGGCCCGGCTACGCTGTGGACGTCATGACTACCGCAGCCGCCAGCAGCCCGCGTACCTACCAGGTGCGCACGTACGGCTGCCAGATGAACGTGCACGACTCCGAGCGCATCTCCGGCCTGCTGGAGCAGGCGGGGTACGTGCGTGCCGCCGAGGTCGACGACAACCCGGACGTGGTGGTCTTCAACACCTGCGCCGTCCGGGAGAACGCCGACAACCGGCTCTACGGCAACCTGGGTCATCTGCGCCCCGTGAAGGACAAGCACCCCGGTATGCAGATCGCCGTGGGCGGCTGCCTGGCCCAGAAGGACCGCGGCGACATCGTCCGCAAGGCCCCCTGGGTCGACGTGGTCTTCGGCACGCACAACATCGGCTCGCTGCCGGTGCTGCTGGAGCGGGCCCGGCACAACGCCGCCGCCGAGGTGGAGATCCTCGAATCCCTCGACGTCTTCCCCTCCACGCTGCCCACCCGGCGCGAGTCGACGTACGCCGGCTGGGTGTCGATCTCGGTGGGCTGCAACAACACCTGCACGTTCTGCATCGTGCCCTCCCTGCGCGGCAAGGAGAAGGACCGCCGCCCCGGCGACATCCTCTCCGAGGTGCGCGCCCTGGTCGACGAGGGCGTGCTGGAGGTGACCCTGCTCGGGCAGAACGTCAACTCCTACGGCGTTGAGTTCGGCGACCGGTACGCCTTCGGCAAGCTGCTACGCGCCTGCGGTGACATCGACGGCCTGGAGCGGGTCCGGTTCACCAGCCCGCACCCGAAGGACTTCACCGACGACGTGATCGCCGCGATGGCCGAGACCTCGAACGTCTGCCACTCGCTGCACATGCCGTTGCAGTCCGGCTCCGACGACGTGCTGCGCGCGATGCGCCGCTCGTACCGGTCGGAGAAGTACCTGGGGATCATCGAGAAGGTCCGGGCGGCGATGCCGGACGCGGCGATCACCACCGACATCATCGTCGGCTTCCCCGGCGAGACCGAGGCCGACTTCCAGCGCACCCTCGACGTGGTCCGCGAGGCCCGGTTCTCCTCGGCGTTCACCTTCCAGTACTCCAAGCGCCCCGGCACGCCGGCGGCCACCATGGACGGCCAGCTGCCCAAGCAGGTCGTGCAGGAGCGCTACGAGCGGCTGATCGCATGCGTCGAGGAGATCACCTGGGCGGAGAACAAGCGCCTGGTGGGGCAGCCCGTCGAGGTGCTGGTCGCCGTCGGCGAGGGCCGCAAGGACGAGCGCACCGGCCGGATGTCCGGCCGGGCCCGCGACGGCCGGCTGGTCCACTTCGACGCGGGTTCCCTCGTCGGGCAGATCCGCCCCGGCGACATCGTGCACACCACCGTGACCTACGCCGCCCCGCACCACCTCAACGCCGACGGGGAGCCGCTGTCGCACCGGCGTACCCGGGCCGGTGACGCCGCCGAGGCGGGCCGTTCCCCGCGTACCCCTGGGGTGCTGCTCGGGCTGCCCACGATCGGTGCGCCGGCCGCGGCGCCCGCGCCGACGACCGGCTGCGCCGCGCACTGACGCCACCGCCGACGGCCGGGACCTCCACGCGGAGGCCCCGGCCGTCGCCGTGCCGGCCTCAGCAGGCGGTGCCGTTGAGCTTCACCGCGCCCGGCGCGGACGCCGCGCCGTTGGCGGTGAAGCCGATCGTCACCGACGCCCCGGCCGCCAGGGAGCGGGACCAGTCGGGGGCGGCGGCGGTGACCGTCGTGCCGGACTGGGTGACCGTGGCGTTCCAGCCGCTGGCCAGGCTCACCCCAGACGGCCAGGCCCAGGTGACCGACCACGGGTTGACCGCCGCGGTGCCGGTGTTCTTCACGGTCAGCTCACCCTGGAAGCCGCCCTGCCAGGCGTTGACCTGCTTGTAGCTGGCGGTGCAGCCGCCGGTCGGGGTCGGGGTGGTCGGCGTCGGGCCCGGGGTGGTCGGCGTCGGCGACGGTCCGCCACCGCCGCCCACCGGCGGGATCAGGTACGGCTGGAGGATGGCCTGCTTGGTGGTGTTGATGCTGGTCCAGTCGTCCAGCGCGATGCCGCCGGTGTCACCGGAGTTCGGGTTCCACGACCAGTAGGTGAAGGACATCCCGTTGACCCCGGTGCCGGTGTAGGCCATCAAGTTCTCCAGCCAGACCTTGTCCTTCGGGTCCGCGAGGGTGCTGCCGAACTCACCCATCATGATCGGCGCGATGTTCTGCTTGTGCAGGTAACCCCAGTACTTGTCCCAGATCGCCGGCATGTTCGCCGGGTAGTCGGGGGCGTCGAACCAGGCCTGGCGGTAGACCGACGTGGCGTACTCGTGCGGCGAGTAGACCAGCCGGTTCGCCACGTTCAGCCGGACCGGGAAGTCCTTGGCCTTCGTGAGGTTGCCGCCCCACCAGCCGCAGTCCTCGTCGTTGCTGGTGTCGCCGTCCCAGACGTTCGACAGGCCGCCGCTGGGGCAGCTCACCCCCTCCACGAAGATCAGCCAGTTCGGCTGCACCCCGAGGATGGCGTTGCCGGCCCGCTCGGCCGCCAGCCGCCAGTCCCGGGCGGTGTCGCCGCAGCCCCAGCAGGCGCCGGTGGCGGCCGGGTTGGTGCCCTCGGCGTGCGGCTCGTTGTGCAGGTCCGCGCCGATCACCGTCGGGTTGCCCGCGTACCGCTGGGCGAGCATCTTCCAGTCGTTGATCCAGGTCGCCTCGGAGACGGTCGAGGTGTACCAGAGCGGCGACTGCCCGGCCGCGGTCGGCCGGTGCCGGTCCAGGATGACCCGCATCCCCTTGCCGCCGGCGTAGTCGATCACCTTGTCGAGGATCTGCAACGGGGAGAGCCCGACCAGGTCCGGGTTGACGTAGTCGTTGATGCCGCTGGCCGTCGCGCCCGGCTTCAGCGCGTCGTTCGAGTAGGGGATGCGCAGCGTGTTGTAGCCGAGGCTGGCCATCTTGTCGAGCTGGCCGCGCCACGGGTTGTTCGACCAGAGCCCGTGGAACGTCTTGTTGTCCGTCTCCATGCCGAACCAGTTGATGCCGGTGATCCGGACGGTGGCGCCGGTGCTGTCCACGATCTTGTTGCCGCTGGTGCGCAGGTAGCCGGTGCCGGTGCCGCCGACTGCGGCGGCGGCCGGGGTGGTGCTGACGGCGGCGGCGACGAGGACGCCGGCCGCAGCGGTGGCGAGCGCGGTGAACGCGCCGCCGAGGGCGGTGGGTCGGTGCATGCGAGCTCCACTTCAGATGCCCCGCCGCGCCGTGCTCAGGCGGCGCGGAGGGCGAAGGGCCAGGTGGGTGGCCGCGCTCTTCCCCCGGGTACGCGGACAGTGCGCGGCGGTCGGCGTCACGCGGACGCCTCCAACTCGCGACCGGCACCGGCGACTCCCGACGGTGGTCTCCACCGCCGATGCCCTCGCGCCGGGCCTGACCTGACTCTGCCGCCCATTCTGATCAGCGCACCTCGATGCGTCAACCGCCTGCGGATGCGCGGGAGCCCCGGTCCCGTCGAGGGACCGGGGCTCCCGGGAACGCTACGGCGTCAGCCGGCCTGCTCGGCGAGCTGGAGGAACTGCCGCTTCGAGGCGAGCGCCTGCTCGGCCTCCTTGACCCGGCGGGCGTCCCCGGCGGCCTGCGCCCGGGCCAGCCGCTCCTCGGCCTCGGCCACCTGCGCCCGCATCTGGGCGAGCAGCGGGTTGTCCTCCTTGGTGGTCCGTCGCCAGGCCGAGTCCATGACCTCGCGGACCTTGTCGTCCACCGCCCGCAGGCGCCGCTCCAGCCCGGCGGCGGCCTCGCGCGGCACCCGGCCGGCCTCGTGCCACTGCGCCTGGATCTCCCGCAGCTTGGCCTGCGCGCCCTTCGGGTCGGCGTCCACGTCCAGCGCCTCGGCCTCGGCGATCAGCGCCTGCTTGCGCTCCAGGTTGGCCCGCTGCTCGTTGTCGCGGGCCGAGAAGACCTCGCTACGCCGGCTGAAGAAGGCGTCCTGGGCGGCCCGGAACCGTTCCCAGAGCTTCTGCTCGGCCTCCTTGGAGGCGCGCGGCGCGGCCTTCCACTGGTTCATCAGCTCCTTGAGCTGGTTGGCGGTGGCCGCCCACTCGGTGGAGTCCTTCAGCTTCTCCGCCTCGGCGACCAGCTCCTCCTTGACCGTCTGCGCCTGCTTGCGCTGCTGGTCCAGGGAGGCGAAGTGGGCGCCCCGGCGGCGGGTGAACCCGTCCCGCGCGGCGGCGAACCGCTTCCACAGCTCACCGTCGGCCTTCTTGTCGACCCCGCGGATGGTCTTCCACTCGTCGAGGATCTCCTTGAGCCGGTCACCGGCGGTCTTCCAGCCGGTCGACTCGGCGGCCAGCTTCTCCGCCTCCTCGACCAGGGCCGTCTTGCGGGCGAGCGCCTCGCCGCGGGCGGCGTCCCGGGCGGCCTTCGCCTCGCCGGCCTTCTCCTCGGCGACGGCGGCGAGCTTGTCCAGCCGCGCGGCGAGGGCGTCGATGTCGCCGACGACGTGCGCCTCGGCCAGCGAGGCCCGGATCCGGCGGATCGTGGTCAGGGAGTGGCCGGCGTCCGCCGCGCCCGAGTTGAGCCGGGCCTCGGTCAGGTCCACCTCGGTCACCAGGTCGGCGAAGCGTCGGGCGAAGTGGGCCAGCCCCTCCTCGGGGGCTCCCGCCTGCCAGGATCCGACCACCCGCTCGCCCTCGGCGGTCTTGACGTACACGGTGCCGTCCGCGTCCACCCGTCCGAAGGCAGTCCAGTCGCTCATGTGCCCATCCTCGTTCTCCCGGCGTCGACGGGACGGACCCGCGAACGCCGCCACGGCGCAGCCAAGTTACTCCCGGCATTGTCACAGGTCCGCCCCCGTGAGTGTGAAGCGCCTGTCGTCGACCGTGACCATACGGTGTCCTAGCGCTGCAATGACCGGATCGGCGCGGGGACGCACCGGCGCGTCCGGCTACCGTGAACCCGTGTCTCTGGTCGCCGCCGCCGTCTGCCCCCACCCGCCCCTGATCGTGCCCGAGCTGGCCGGCGCCGCCGCCGCCGAGCTGGACGACCTCCGGGCGGCCTGCGACGCCGCCGTGGGCCGGCTGCTCGCCGCCGAGCCGGAGCAGATCCTGCTGGTCGGTGGCGGACCGGAGACGGCCCGCTTCGGTGCCGCCGACTACGGCTCCCTGCGCGCCTACGGCGTCGACCGCCACGTCCGGCTCTGGAAGACCAACTGCGCCGGCGGCGAGCGGCTGCCGCTGAGCCTGACCGTCGGCGCGTGGCTGCTCGGCAGGACGGGCACCGAGCTGCCCCGGTTCGCCGAGGCGGTCGCCACCGACGCCGCCGCCGACGAGTGCGCCGACCTCGGGTCGCGGCTCGCCCGCCGGGCCGAGCAGCGGACCGCGCTGCTGGTCATGGGGGACGGGTCGGCCTGCCGGGGGGAGAAGTCGCCCGGCTACCACGACCCGCGCGCCGAACCGTACGACGAGGGGATCGCCCGGGCGCTGGCCGGCGCGGACGCCGAGGCCCTGCTCGGCCTGGACCCCGCTCTGTCGGCGGAGCTGAAGGTCGCCGGGCGCGCGCCCTGGCAGGTGCTCGCCGGTGCGGCCCGGGCCGCGGGCGGCGCGTGGCGCGGCGAGCTGCACCACGACGCGGCCCCCTACGGCGTGGCCTACCTCGTCGCCACCTGGGAGCGGACGTGACCGCCTCGGCCGACGGCGGGCGGCCGCCGGTCGGGACGGTGGTCGCCGTCGTCGGGCCGACCGCGGCCGGCAAGTCGGCGCTGAGCATCGCCCTGGCGCACGCGCTCGACGGCGAGGTGGTCAACGCCGACTCGATGCAGCTCTACCGGGGTCTGGACATCGGCACCGCCAAGCTGACTCCGGCCGAGCGGGAGGGCGTGCCGCACCACCTGCTGGACATCTGGGACGTCACCGAGCCGGCCAGCGTCGCGGAGTACCAGCGGCTGGCCCGCGCGGCGGTCGACGACATCCTGGCCCGGGGCCGGGTGCCGCTGCTGGTCGGCGGCTCCGGGCTGTACGTGCGGGCGGTGCTGGAACAGTTCGAGTTCCCCGGCACCGACCCGGCTGTGCGGCAGCGGCTGGAGGACGAGCTGGCGGCGGTGGGGCCGGCCCCGCTGCACGCCCGGCTGGCGGAGGCCGACCCGGCCGCCGCGGCCGGCATCCTGCCCGGCAACGGCCGGCGGATCGTGCGGGCGCTGGAAGTGATCGAGCTGACCGGGGCGCCGTTCACCGCCTCGCTGCCGGAGCCGACGCCGTACTACCCGTCGGTGCAGCTCGGCGTCGACCTGGACACCGCGCTGCTGGACGAGCGGATCGCGCTGCGGGTGGACCGGATGTGGGCCGACGGGTTGGTGGCCGAGACCCGCGAGCTGGTCGGCCACGGCCTGGCCGGGGGGCGCACGGCCAGCCGCGCGCTCGGCTACCAGCAGGTGCTGCGCTTCCTCGCCGGGGAGCTGACCGAGACCGAGGCGCACGACGAGACGATCCGGGCCACCCGGCGCTTCGTCCGCCGGCAGCGCTCCTGGTTCCGCCGCGACCCGCGGATCCACTGGCTCGACTCGGCCTCCCCGGCGTTTGTCGACACTGCGCTGCGGATGGCCGCCGAGCATCGGGGATGATGGGGGCGTGGAGTTCACCAAGGGCCACGGCACCGGCAACGACTTCGTCATCCTGCCCGACCCGGACGGGGCGCTCGACCTGACGCCAGAGCTGGTCGCCGCGATCTGCGACCGGCGGCGCGGCGTCGGCGGCGACGGCGTGCTGCGGGTGGTGCGGGCGGCGAAGCACCCCGAGGGCGCCGGCCTGGCCGACGAGGCCGAGTGGTTCATGGACTACTGGAACTCCGACGGGTCGTTCGCCGAGATGTGCGGCAACGGCGCCCGGGTCTTCGTCCGCTATCTGCTGGAGACCGGGCTGGCCACGCCCGCCGGCGCGGCGCTGCCGGTGGCCACCCGGGCCGGCCTGGTGCGCGCGCGCATCGAGGGAGACGCCATCGCCGTCGAGATGCGCCGCCCCCGGGTGTACGACGCCTCGACCGCCACCCTGGGCGGGCTGACCCTGCCCGGCGCGGCGGTGGACGTCGGCAACCCGCACCTGGTCTGCGCGCTGCCGGCCGGGCTGGAGTTGACCACCCTCGACCTCACCCGGGCACCCGAGTACGACGCCGGGGTCTTCCCGAGCGGGGTGAACGTCGAGTTCATCACGCCGGCCGAGCCGGTCGCCGGCGCCGACGGGCACGTGCTCATGCGGGTCTACGAGCGGGGCTCGGCGGAGACGCTCTCCTGCGGCACCGGCGCCTGCGCGGTGGCCGCGGTGGCCCTGCGCGACGACGCCCGGGACACCGGCACGGTCGCGGTAGACGTTCCCGGCGGCCGCCTGACGGTCACCGTCACCGACGATTCCTGCTGGCTGGCCGGCCCGGCCGTCCTGGTGGCCACCGGCACCATCACCCCCGCCACCCTCCTCCCCTGACCCACCCCACCCACCCCGCCCCGCCGTCCACTCCGTCGATCATGAAGTTGGCGGTGCGGAATGTCCGTTCCGCTGCCGCCAACTTCATGATCACCGCGGCGTGGGGCGTGGGCGTGGGCGTGGGTGGGGGTGGGGGTGGGGTGGGGTCAGGGGGTGGCGGCGGCGTTGGCGGCGATCTCGGGGAGGTCGGCCGGGCCGGAGTCGGCCACCGGACGGGCGGTGGCGGCCGGGTTCTGGGCGGCGGCGCGGACGGCGGCGGCGACGGCCGGGGCGACCCGGGCGTCGAAGACGCTCGGCACGATCACCGTCGGGTTGATCTTGTCCTCGCCGACCACGTCCGCGATCGCCCGGGCCGCGGCGATCGCCATCTCCTCGGTGAACTCCTCGGCGTGCGCGTCGAGCATGCCCCGGAACACGCCGGGGAAGGCGAGCACGTTGTTGATCTGGTTCGGCTGGTCCGAGCGGCCGGTGGCGACCACCGCGGCGTGCTTGCGCGCCTCCCGCGGGTCGACCTCCGGGTCCGGGTTGGCCAGCGCGAAGACGATCGCGTCCTTCGCCATGGTGGCGATGTCGTCGCCGGTGAGCAGGTTCGGCGCGCTCACCCCGATGAAGACGTCCGCGCCGCGGACCGCCCCGGGCAGGTCGCCGGCGTAGTTCTCCTTGTTGGTGTGCTCCGCCAGCCACTGCCAGGCCGGGTTCAGGTCGGGCAGGCCGCGGTGCAGGGCGCCCTGCCGGTCGTACGCGATGATGTCGCCCACGCCCTGGCGCAGCAGCAGCTTCATGATCGCGGTGCCGGCCGCGCCGGCCCCGGAGACGACCACTCGGACGTCCGAGAGCTGCTTGCCCACGACGCGCAGCGCGTTGGTCAGCGCGGCGAGCACGCAGATCGCGGTGCCGTGCTGGTCGTCGTGGAAGACCGGGATGTCCAGCGCCTCGCGCAGCCGGGCCTCGATCTCGAAGCAGCGCGGCGCGGCGATGTCCTCCAGGTTGATCCCGCCGTACGCGGGCGCGATCGCCTTGACGATCTGCACGATCTCGTCGGTGTCCTGGGTGTCGAGCACCACCGGCCAGGCGTCCACCCCGCCGAAGCGCTTGAACAGCGCCGCCTTGCCCTCCATCACCGGCAGCGACGCCGCCGGCCCGAGGTTGCCCAGGCCGAGTACGGCCGAGCCGTCGCTGACCACCGCGACGGTGTTGCGCTTGATGGTCAACCGGCGGGCGTCGGCCGGGTTCTCCGCGATCGCCATGCAGACCCGCGCCACCCCCGGGGTGTACGCGCGGGACAGCTCGTCGCGGTTGCGCAGCGCGACCTTCGGGGTGACCTCGATCTTGCCGCCGAGGTGCAGCAGGAACGTCCGGTCGGAGACCTTGCGCACGTCCACGCCGTCCAGCGCGGTCAGCGCGTCGACCACCTGGTCGGCGTGGCTGGCGTCGGCGGTGTCACAGGTGAGGTCGACGATGACGCTGGTCGGGTCGGAGTCGACCACGTCCAGTGCGGTGACGATCGCCCCGGCCTCGCCGACCGCGGTGGTCAGCCGGCCGATCGAGGAGGCGTCCGCGGGTACCGCGATCCGGATCGTGATCGAAAATCCGGCACTCGGTAGTCGGGTGATTGCCACGGGGTCCCTCCGTCGACGCTGAGCGGCTCGCCAGGCATTTCTACCCGCCTACCGAGGTCGCCCGGCATCCGCCCCCGACTTTTGCCATCTCACCCACGGCGGGCATATAGCAGGTGCGTCCGGCGTTGACACATGTCAGGATTACTTTTCTTAGCGTCAAAACGGACAGGAGACCGGTTTGCGGAACCAGGAGAGCTTCGTGCCCTTCGAGGACGAGGAGCTCGATGTCACCACCGGCGAGATGGAACTGTCGGAGCGTCAGTCGCTGCGGCGCGTCCCCGGCCTCAGCACCGAACTCACCGACATCACCGAGGTCGAGTACCGGCAGCTGCGCCTGGAGCGGGTGGTCCTGGTGGGCGTCTGGACCGAGGGCACGCAGAGCGACGCCGAGAACTCGCTGACCGAGCTGGCGGCGCTGGCCGAGACGGCCGGCTCGCAGGTGCTCGAAGGGCTGATCCAGCGGCGGACCCGCCCGGATCCGGCCACCTACATCGGCCGGGGCAAGGTCGACGACCTCGGCGCGATGGTCCTCGCCACCGGCGCGGACACCGTCATCTGCGACGGTGAGCTGTCGCCGTCCCAGCTTCGCAACCTGGAGCAGCGCACCAAGGTCAAGGTCGTCGACCGGACCGCGCTGATCCTCGACATCTTCGCCCAGCACGCCAAGAGCAAGGAGGGCAAGGCGCAGGTCGAGCTGGCCCAGCTCGAATACCTGCTGCCGCGTCTGCGCGGTTGGGGTGAGACGCTGTCCCGGCAGACCGGTGGTTCCGGTCGCGGCGGCGGCGCCGGCGGCGGCGTGGGTCTGCGTGGTCCCGGTGAGACCAAGCTGGAGACCGACCGGCGCCGGATCCGCACCCGCATCTCCCGGCTGCGCCGCGAGATCAAGGGCATGAAGACGGTACGCCAGACCAAGCGCGCCCGCCGTTCCCGTAACGCCGTGCCCGCGGTCGCCATCGCCGGCTACACCAATGCCGGCAAGTCGAGCCTGCTCAACCGGCTGACCGGCGCGGGCGTGCTGGTCGAGAACGCGCTCTTCGCCACCCTCGACCCGACCACCCGCAAGGCCACCACCTCCGACGGCCGGCTCTACACCCTCTCCGACACGGTCGGTTTCGTCCGGCACCTGCCGCACCAGATCGTCGAGGCGTTCCGCTCGACCCTGGAGGAGGTCGCCGAGGCGGATCTGGTGGTGCACGTCGTCGACGGCACCCACCCCGACCCGGAGGAGCAGGTCCGCGCGGTCCGCGAGGTGCTCGCCGAGGTCGGTGCCGACCGGCTGCCCGAGCTGCTGGTGGTCAACAAGACCGACGCGGCCGACGAGGACACCCTGCTGCGGCTCAAGCGGCTCTGGCCGGACGCGGTGTTCGTCTCCGCGCACACCGGGCGCGGCCTCGACGGGCTGCGCCAGACCGTGGAGGAGCGGCTGCCCCGCCCGGCGGTGGAGGTCCGCGTGGTGCTCCCGTACGACCGGGGTGACCTGGTGGCCCGGCTGCACCGCCAGGGCGAGGTGCTGAGCACCTCCCACCTGCCCGAGGGCACCCTGTTGCACGTGCGTGTCGGTGCGGCGCTCGCCGCCGAGCTGGAGCCGTACGCCACCACGGAGGCGGTCGCCGGGGCGCGGTAGCGCTCCCGGCGTGACACTCCCATCCACCGCGGCATGCGACACTGACGCCATGCGCCGCGCTGTTTCTTCGGTCACGGTTGCCCTCGGCCTGCTGGGGGCGACCGTGGCGTCCACAGGTGTCGCCGTCGCGGCACCGGCGACCTCCGCTCCCGCGCCGAAGAAGCGCTGCACCGTGACCGACGAGCGGCTGCGCGAGATGTCCGGGCTGGTGGCAACCAAGAGCGGCTACATCGTGGTCAACGACAGCTCGCTGCAGGAGAGCCGAAAGCGGGTCTTCTACCTCGACACGAAGTGCCGGATCTCGAAGGAGCCGGTCCGTTACTCCGGCGACGGCCCCTTCGACACCGAGGACCTGGCCGTCTCGCCGAACGGCAAGACGCTCTGGATCGCCGACATCGGCGACAACCCGGGCAAGGACCGACGCAGCCGGATCGCGGTGTGGACCATGCCGCTCGATGGGGGCAAGGCGCCGGTGCTGCACCGGCTGTCGTACCCGGAGGGGAAGCCGCACGACGCCGAGGCGCTGCTCGTCGGCGCCGACAACCTGCCCCTGGTGATCACCAAGGTGCCCAGCGGCAAGGCCGGGATCTACACGCCGACCGGAAAGCTGCGCAACGGCGACACCGAGCCGGTGCCGATGAAGAAGGTCGGCGAGATCGCGCTGCCGGAGACCAGCACCGACAACCCGATGAACATCTTCGGCCGGGTGGCGATCACCGGGGCGGCCCGCTCGCCGGACGGCTCGAAGGTGGTGCTGCGCACCTACGCGGACGCCTTCGAGTACGACGTGACCGGCGACGACATCGTGGCGGCGCTGACCACGGGCAAGCCGCGGGTCACCCCGCTGAGCGACCCGTTCGGGGAGGCGATCTCCTACACCCCGGACGGGAAGACGTTCCTGACCGTCTCGGACGCCGGCACGCTCAGCGCCGACGACCAGATCGACATCCTCGCGTACACCCCGTCGAAGACCGGTGCCGAGGCGCTGGCCAAGGGCGCCGACGCCAAGAAGCCGGCGGCGGAGAAGTCCTGGTTCGACACGCTCAGCCTGGACCAGATCACCTACCTGATCGGGGCGATCGGCGTGCTGGGCGCGCTGCTCGTCGCCGCGGGCATCATCGGCATCCTGCGGTCCCGGCGCCGCCCCGCCCCGACGGACGACAGCCGGGACGACCGGGACGGCGACGACGTGTTGTCCTCGGGAGCGATCGACCGGGGTCCCGACGACGGCTTCGGTCCGGGCGACGCCGGCCGGGACGGCCCCCGCGGCGGCGTCTACGGCGGCGCTCCGGCGGGCGGCGGCGTCTACGGCGCTCCCAAGCCGGCCGGTGGTGCCCCGGGCCGGCCGGGGGGCGGCGTGTACGGCGGCGCCCGCCCCGGCGCGGCACCGGGTGCCGGCCGTCCCGACGGGCCCGGCGCGCCGGGTGGAGGGCGTCCGGCCGGGCCGGGCGGCCGTCCCGGTGGCGGCGTCTACGGCGGCGGCCGGCCGGCGGGCGGCGGTGTCTACGGCGGTGCCCCGGCGGGCGCCGCCCAGGGCGGCCCTGGCCCGCGTGCCGGTGGCCCCGGTGGCCCGCCCAGCGGCGGTGGCCCGCGCGGCGGCGCACCCAACGGCGGCGGTCCGCGCGGCGGCGGCGGTGTCTACGGCGCCGGCGGTCGGTCGGAACCGCCGCGTCGCCACCCCCGGGATCCGCGCTCCGGTCCGCGCCACGACGAGGGGTACGACGAGCGGCGCGGCGGACAGTACGGGTACGGGCAGCCGCCCGGCCGGGGCGAGCGCTACTGAGACCAGCGCCGCCGCGCCCCACTTGGCCGCGACTGCGCGAAGAGGCGAGACGACGACGGGTGGCCGCCCCCGCAGGGGCGGCCACCCGTCGTGCGAATGTGGGGTCAGATCCGGCGCAGCACCGCGACGACCCGGCCCATGATGGTGGCGTCGTCGCCGGGGATCGGGTCGAAGGCCGGGTTCTGCGGCATCAGCCAGACGTGCCCGTCGCGGCGCCGGTAGGTCTTGACCGTCGCCTCGCCGTCCAGCATGGCGGCCACGATCTCACCGGAGTCGGCGGTCGGCTGCTGCCGGACCACCACCCAGTCGCCGTCGCAGATCGCCGCGTCGAGCATCGAGTCGCCCTTGACCTGAAGCATGAAGACCTCGCCCTCACCGACCAGCTCGCGGGGGAGGGGGAAGATGTCCTCCACCGCCTGCTCGGCGAGGATCGGCCCACCGGCGGCGATCCGACCCAGCATCGGCACGTACGCCGGGGTGGGCCGCTGGGAGCGGCTCAGCTCGTCGTCGACGGCGTCGCTGGGGGCCCGGACGTCCACCGCGCGCGGCCGGTTGGGGTCGCGGCGCAGGAAGCCCTTCTTCTCCAGCTCCTTGAGCTGGTAGGCGACGCTCGACGGGGAGACCAGGCCGACCGCCTCGCCGATCTCGCGCACGCTCGGCGGGTAGCCCTGCCGCTCGACCCAGCTGCGGATGAACTCCAGGATGCGGCGCTGCCGGGCGGTGAGGTCGACCGCGGCCGGGTCGGGGAAGCTGCTCACGACCGGGGTGACCGAACGCACGGCCGGCTGCCCGGTCCGGCTGCGCGCGGGGCGGGGGCGCCGAATGGCCGGCGGACCCGCCTCGGCGATCTGCTGCGGGTTCTTCTGCCGGCTGGCCCGGTCCTCGGTCACGTCCGTCCTCCCTGGTCGGCGCTGGGTGCCTTGTCGGCTCGTGGTGCATGCGGGGGTGTCGCGGGCCCGACGTCGTGCGACGCGCCCGGTCGTTCATGACCGTATAGGTGGGATCGGTCATTTTCAAACATCTGTACGACCTGCATCGGCGTGTCGGCGCGGTATTCCTGGAAACTCGAACGTGCGTTCTGATAAATGGTACGCCGTCGTCGAACCCCTGTTCGACCGAGAGGGTGCTTTCGCGGTGGCCGTCCGTTTCTCGCGTCCCGGCCGGACGGGCGGTAACCTCCCGCGGGCCGCGCCGTTGGGGATGTCGGCGGCCGGCGCGCGGTGGTTTCCGAGGTGACGCGCCGGACACGCCGCCCAACTTGACCACGCTTGGTCGGCGGCATACGGTCGACCCCTAGATGTAGTAGTCACACGGGCGTAAGTTGCCTACAGGTTGGGTTCGACTACCGACCGCACTCCCGTACCGTCGACGACGGCGACGGCCACCGATGGTGGTCCCGCCGGGTCGACGCGTGCCCGGAGACGGTCGGCGGGCGCCCACGGTCGATCAAAGGAGGTCCGGCTATGCGGTGTCCGTACTGCCGACACGCCGACTCCCGGGTGGTCGACTCGCGGGAGGCCGACGACGGGCAGCTGATCCGTCGTCGCCGCTCCTGCCCGGAGTGCGGCAAGCGGTTCACCACGGTCGAGGAGGCCGTGCTCGCGGTGGTCAAGCGCAGCGGGGTGACCGAGCCGTTCAGCCGGATCAAGATCATCGGCGGGGTGCGCAAGGCGTGCCAGGGCCGGCCGGTCGACGAGGACTCGATCGCGCTGCTGGCGCAGAAGGTCGAGGAGACCGTCCGGGCCAAGGGGGCCGCCGAGATCCCGAGCCACGAGGTGGGGTTGGCGATCCTGGGCCCGCTGCGGGACCTGGACGAGGTGGCCTACCTCCGCTTCGCCAGCGTCTACCGGTCCTTCGACTCGCTCGCCGACTTCGAGCGCGAGATCGAGACGCTGCGGGCCGCCGCACGGGCCCGCGAAGAGGCCGGCGCGGCCGGCCGTACCAGTTGATTTTTTGCGAATTTCTGACGGATGAACGACGCGCGGTGGGTGACCGCGCAGACGAGGGGGCGGATGAGATGGCGGGGGACGGCGTGACAACCAGTCGGTCGCGGACGAAGGCCGGCGCGGTGTCGGGGCTCAAGGTCCAGCGGGTCTGGACGACCGAGGGCGTGCACCCCTACGACGAGGTGGCGTGGGAGCGCCGCGACGTCGTGATGACGAACTGGCGGGACGGCTCGATCAACTTCGAGCAGCGCGGGGTGGAATTCCCCGAGTCCTGGAGCGTCAACGCGGCCAACATCGTGACCACCAAGTACTTCCGGGGCGCGGTGGGGACCCCGGAGCGCGAGTGGTCGCTCAAGCAGCTGATCGACCGGGTCGTCACCACCTACCGCAAGGCCGGTGAGGAGCACGGCTACTTCGCCACCGCCGCGGACGCCGAGGTCTTCGCGCACGAGCTGACCTGGATGCTGCTGCACCAGGTGTTCAGCTTCAACTCGCCGGTCTGGTTCAACGTCGGCACCCCGTCGCCGCAGCAGGTCAGCGCCTGCTTCATCCTCGCGGTCGACGACTCGATGGACTCCATCCTGGACTGGTACAAGGAGGAGGGGCTGATCTTCAAGGGCGGCTCCGGCTCCGGCGTCAACCTGTCCCGGATCCGTTCCTCCCGCGAGCTGCTCTCCTCCGGCGGCACCGCCTCCGGCCCGGTCAGCTTCATGCGCGGCGCCGACGCCTCCGCCGGGACCATAAAGTCCGGTGGCGCCACCCGGCGCGCGGCCAAGATGGTCATCCTCGACGTGGACCACCCGGACATCGAGGAGTTCGTGGTCACCAAGGCGCGCGAGGAGGACAAGATCCGCGCGCTGCGGGACGCCGGCTTCGACATGGACCTGGGCGGCGCCGACATCGTCAGCGTGCAGTACCAGAACGCCAACAACTCGGTCCGGGTCTCCGACGAGTTCATGACCGCGGTGGAGAACGGCGGCGGCTTCGACCTGCGCGGCCGGCTCGACGGGCAGACCATCGAGACGATCGACGCCAAGAAGCTGTTCCGCACCATCTCCCAGGCCGCCTGGGAGTGCGCCGACCCCGGCCTGCAGTACGACGACACCATCAACGACTGGCACACCTGCCCGGAGACCGGGCGGATCACCGCGTCGAACCCGTGCTCGGAGTACCTGCACCTGGACAACTCCTCGTGCAACCTGGCCTCGCTGAACCTGATGAAGTTCCTCCGCGCCGACGGCGGCTTCGAGGTGGAGAAGTTCGTCCGCTCGGTCGAGTTCGTCATCACCGCGATGGACATCTCGATCTGCTTCGCCGACTTCCCGACCGAGAAGATCGGCGAGACCACCCGCGCCTACCGGCAGCTCGGCATCGGGTACGCCAACCTGGGCGCGCTGCTGATGGCCTCCGGCCTGCCGTACGACTCGGAGCAGGGCCGCTCGGTCGCCGCGGCGATCACCTCGCTGATGACCGGCACCGCGTACCGCCGCTCGGCCGAGCTGGCCGGCATCGTCGGCGCGTACGAGGGCTACGCCCGCAACGCCGAGCCGCACAAGCGGGTCATGCGCAAGCACGCCGCCGCCAACGACGCGATCAAGCCGGCCGGTACGGTCGCCACCGCCATCCAGCGGGCGGCCACCAAGCAGTGGACCGAGGGCAACAAGGTCGGTGACAAGTTCGGCTGGCGCAACTCGCAGGCCAGCGTGCTCGCCCCCACCGGCACCATCGGCCTGATGATGGACTGCGACACCACCGGCGTCGAGCCGGACCTGGCGCTGGTCAAGTTCAAGAAGCTGGTCGGCGGCGGCTCGATGCAGATCGTCAACCAGACCGTGCCGCGCGCCCTGCGCAGCCTCGGCTACCCCGAGGAGCAGGTCGAGGCGATCGTCGAGCACATCGCCGACCACGGCCACGTGGTGGACGCCCCGGGCCTCAAGCCGGAGCACTACCCGGTCTTCGACTGCGCGATGGGCGAGCGTTCCATCGCCCCGATGGGGCACGTGCGGATGATGGCGGCGGTCCAGCCGTTCATCTCCGGCGCCATCTCCAAGACGGTCAACATGCCGGAGCAGGCCACCGTCGAGGACGTCGAGAAGATCTACTTCGAGGGCTGGAAGCTCGGTCTCAAGGCGCTGGCGATCTACCGGGACAACTGCAAGGTCGGCCAGCCGCTGTCGGTGGCGAAGCCGAACAAGGCCACCGAGCCGGCCGCCGTCGAGACCGCCGCCCCGGTGGTGGAGAAGGTCGTCGAGTACCGCCCGGTGCGCAAGCGGCTGCCGAAGAAGCGCCCGTCCGAGACGGTCAGCTTCTCCGTCGGCGGCGCCGAGGGCTACCTCACCGCGTCGTCCTACCCGGACGACGGCCTCGGCGAGGTCTTCCTCAAGATGTCGAAGCAGGGCTCGACCCTGGCCGGCGTGATGGACGCCTTCTCGGTGGCCATCTCGATCGGCCTGCAGTACGGCGTGCCGCTGGAGACGTTCGTCAGCAAGTTCACCAACATGCGCTTCGAGCCGGCCGGCATGACCGACGACCCGGACGTGCGGATGGCCGCCTCGGTGATGGACTACATCTTCCGTCGCCTGGCCTTGGACTTCCTGCCGTACGAGCGCCGCGCGGAGCTGGGCATCTTCACCGCCCAGGAGCGGGCCGCCCAGTTGCGGGCCGAGGCCGAGGCGGAGAGCGCCGGCACCGATCTCACCGCGATGGCGTCCTCGGCTCCGGTCGAGTCGCCGGAGCCGAAGACCGGTCCGGTCGCCCAGCCGGCCCAGGAGGTCGCCGAGGTGGCCGCCGCCAAGCCGGCGCCGGCGGTGGGCTCCTCCACCGAGCTGCTGGAGGCCGTGATCGGCAAGGCGGCCGACGCGCCGCTCTGCTTCACCTGCGGCACCAAGATGCGGCCGGCCGGTAGCTGCTACGTCTGTGAGGGCTGCGGCTCCACCAGCGGCTGCAGCTGAAAGGGCCGCGAGTTGCATCAAATGCAACATTTTGGCTTGAGTGGCAACATGACGTAATCGCAGGTCAGGAGGGGGGTCCGGAGATGTCGGATCCCCCTCCTGCGTCCTTGAGCAAGGTGCTTGCAACCGGGCTTGAGTCTCAACATTGTTGCATCTGATGCAACGGAGGCTTCTGTGGCGAGAGCAGCTGATCCGCCGGGTTCGGCGCACCTGGAGCTGGTCGACGGGGTCGTCCATCTGGACCCCAAGCCCGCCCTGCTGGAGGCGATGCTGGGTGGCTGGGTGCGCCAGCAGCAGGCCCGGTTCCTGAAGGACGCGACGATCGAGTCGCGCGTGCAGTTGGTGCGGCGGCTAGTGGGGTTCACCAACGTCTACCCTTGGGAGCGGCAGCCCACCGACGGCGAGGCTTTCATTGCCCACCTGCGCTCACCCAGCCGCAAACGCCCGATCAGGATGTCGACCGGCCGAGGCTATGAGGCGACGCTGACGCTGTTCAGGACCTTCCTGACCGACCGCCGCTACGGGTGGGCCGAGCAGTGCCTGGAGCGGTTCGGGCAGGCCCCGCAGCAGGTCTTCCACGAGGACAACCGGGTCGCCCACACTGTCGAGTACGAGGGCCAGCCGGGCCGCCGCCCGCTCACCTACGACGAGGTCCAGGCCCTGTTCGACGCCGTCGACGGCCGGGTGGAACAGACGCGCGCCCGCGGACGCAAGGGCGCGCTCACCGCGATGCGAGACGCCGCCCTGCTTAAAACTGTCTACGCCTACGGGCTCCGCCGGGCCGAGGCGCGAATGCTGGACCTGGCCGACCTGCGCCGCAACCCCAAGATCCCCAGTTCCGGCGGTTCGGCGGGCTGTATGTCCGCTACGGCAAGTCCTCCAACGGCAGCCCGCCCAAGCGGCGCACGGTGCTGACCGTCGTTGAGATGGACTGGATCGGCGACGTCCTCGACCACTGGCTTACCGAGGTCCGGCCGGCCCTGTCGCCGGGCAAGAACCCTGCGCTGTTCGTCACCGAACGGGCCAGCCGTCTGTCCCTCGGCCGGCTCAACGCGGCGTTCGTGCAGGCCAGGGATGACGCCGGGCTGCCACCCGAGCTCAACCTGCATTCACTGCGGCACAGTTACGTCACTCACCTCGTGGAGTTCAACTACCCCGAGAAGCTCATCTCGTTGCAGGTCGGCCACGCCTACGCGAGCGCCACGGCGATCTACATCGGGGTGTCGGACGAGTACCGCAACCGGCTGGTGCAGCGCTCGCTGAAGGACCGTCACCCGGATCTGTGGGAGCACGAATGGGCAAGAAAGTGGAGATCGTCTGGAACCTGCGCCGGCTGATGGCCACCCGGGACATGTTCCAGACCACCGACTTGGTCGGCCCGCTGGCCGAACGCGGTGTCCACCTGTCCCGTGAGCAGGTGTTCCTACCACGCAGTGTTCTTCCTCGGTCTCGACGACGAGCAATGGTGGGCACACGATCGAGACCGCGTCGCATCGACGTCGACCTTCTTTGTGGGGCTTCCCCGGCCGCCCAAAGCGTCATCTTCACGACCACTAGTCCGTACGCCCGCAAGGGCCGCATCGCCGACTTCTACGTCTTCACCATGCCCGATGACGCTGGCGTACCCGAGTTGGATCAAGGCTGAGGAGGGGCTCTGCAATCCGACGGTGAGGGTGCGGACCCTGGTCTGGCCCCGAGCGGCGACTTGCGGTGGACGGGGCAGCCGAGCGGTCATCGCGCGCCGATCGGCGACGTCACTGGCCCGCGTGACCTTTGGCGGGACCCCGCGGCATATGACATTCATCCTTATGGACGTTGACGTCCGGATTGAGTGTCTGCAATTCTGACTGGCTCCGCGCCGTCGCGAGAGGTTCGCCGATCTCGGGCGCAGGGCGTCGTTCGACGAATGGTGGGGGAGTGAACTTCGTGGTGGAACCCGCAATGGTACGGCCGGACACGCTGGCGTCCCGGCCCCGGAGGGCGCCCCGGCCGATGCCGGTGATCGTGTTGGCGGACGTCAGCGGCAGCATGGAGGGCGACAAGATTGTCCAGCTGAACCGGAGCATCGCGGCGATGTTCGACGCATTCGGCGCGGAGGACTCCGTTCGAGGTGAGATCCACGTGGCGGTGGTCGCCTTCGGCGGCGACGAGGCCGTGCTGCACCAGGCGATGGTCCCTGCGTCGCGAGCTGTCTGGGTCGATCTGACTCCGCGCGGCCGCACGCCAATGGGCAGCGCGTTCATCCGGGTCCGCGAGTTGCTCGACGACGCCGAGGCGGTGTCGGAGCGGGCGTTTCCACCGGCACTCGTGCTGGTCTCGGACGGCATGCCGACCGACGACTGGGAAGCGCCGTTGGACGACCTGCTGTCCTCGCGCTGGGGGAGCCGCGCGCTGCGGGTGGCCGTCGGCATCGGCACGGACCGGACGGCCGAAGCTGATGAGGTATTGCGCACGTTCAGCACGCCCGGCGTGGGCGTCCTGAGGACCGACCAGGTTCACGACATCAGCGGACTGTTCCGGTGGGTGACGGCCACCGTCACGACCACTCTGCACGAGCGCACGGGTCAACAGGCGGTGCGGCTGGAGGAGTTCGACTGATGGCCGGTCAGCTGGCGGCAGACTGGCCATCGAGCGTGCGGACGGCGCGCAGCGGTCAACATCTGGAACTGGTCCTCGATCCACCGCTGGGCCAAGGCGGCGAGGGCGTGGTGTTCCGCACCCACCACGGCGGGCTGGCGGTGAAGCTCTGCAACGGCGGCTCGGCGATGCGCCTTGAGGACCGCCTGGGCCGGCTGCGCTGGCTGCCGCTTCAGGGTGTCCCGATCTGTCGCCCCTTGGAGCCACTGGCCGCACCTCACGTCGGTTACGTGATGGAGCTTCTGCAGGACATGGTCGCGTTCAGTGCGGTCTGCGCACCTACAAGCGACGACGTCGCGGGCTGGTACGCGCAGGGTGGCGGGCTGCGCCGTCGGCTGCGGCTGCTCGCCCGGTGCGCCGCGATCCTCGGGACGCTGCACGACCGGGGCATCGTCTACGGCGACGTCTCGCCCGGCAACGTGCTCGTCTCCGCCCAGCCGGAGCACGACGAGGTGTGGCTCGTCGATGCGGACAACCTTCAGACGGAGAGCGGTCCCGGCTCATACCGCCTCATCACCGCCTACTACGCGGCGCCGGAGGTGCTGCGGGGCACATCCGGCAACACCGTGTTCAGCGACGTTTACTCGTTCGCGGTCCTGGCCTACGAGACCCTCACCACGAATCACCCGCTCATCGGGGACTACGTCGACCAGGGACCGGCTGAGCTGGAGGATGACGCCCAACACGGCCTCCTGCCTTGGATCGAGCACAGCACAGACGACCGGAACCGGACCACGTACGGCTACCCGGCCGAGCGGGTCCTGACGCGGCAGCTGCTGGCCCTGTTCCGGCGGACCTTCGAAGACGGCATACACGACCCCCGCTCCCGGCCAGGCGCCGGCGAATGGGCCGCCGCCCTCGACGGCGCGGCCGACCGGTGTGTGCAGTGTTCGAAGTGTCCGCACAGCTACGTTGTGGCGAAGGACCGCTGCCCGTGGTGCGGCGCCGATCGCCCGGCGGTCGTCCCGGTGCTGGTACGAGAACAGTTCCCCTGGCTCGGCGACCGGCGTCCACTGACGCTGGAGGACAAGAGCTTGACCTTGTTTGTTCAGGCGGACCGGCCGCTGCTCGTCACTGCTCGTACCGTGTACCGCGGGGCCGCAGATCCTCTTGCGGTGGTCGCTGAGGTTGACTGGGACGGTGGGGACAGCCTGGTCGTCCGGAACCGGGGCACTAGCGTAATCCGCCGGGTTCCGCCGAAGGGCGGCCTGGGGCGGTCGCTGTTGCCGGGCGGTCGCGCCGACGAGTCGCTGTCCGCGGCGTGGACGTGGCACTTCGGTGACGACAGCCGGCCGCACCGAATGCTGGTGCCGCAGCCAGCGGAGGTCACGTGTTCGCTGAGCAGTTGAGGCCGGGCGAGATCCGCATCGTGTCGCTGCCCACCGGCCCGGCCACTTCGGTCCCGCGGTGGCTAATTAAGCTCGCCGACAAGTACGCCAAGAACCGGGAGGTCGTGCTCCGCCACCGGACCGGCCGCGCGGAGTTCGAGGTGGCGCCCGCAATCGGCGGCGGCCAGCCGATCCGGCTTCCGGTCGCGGACCAGGAGACGGTGGATTGGCTCACCGCAGCTGGACGCACGGTCGTGTCGTGGGTCGTCGACGTCACCCCGCAGCAAATCGGCTTGCAGTGCCACGCGTTCGCTACCGCGGATATCGGAGCGAGCATGACCGTCGGCATTGATGACGGCGTGGCCGAGCAGGTGCGGATCGCCACTCAGCGGGCGGTGACGGGTTTCGACCCGATCCGGGACTGGTTGCGCGAGGAGTTCGCGCTTCCCGCGCTGCCGGGCCGGACCGAGGAGCGGTTCGTCCATAGCGGAGGTCCGGGGAGCGAGTTGGGGTCCGGCGTCCGCGCCCTCACTCTGCACGGTCGGCGATGGGTCGCCGACATCGCCCTCGCCGACGACGCCCTGCGCCTCGTGCGCCTCACCGACGCGTCTTCTCGGCAGCACGCTCGCTGGTTCCGGCTCAGCCCAATCGACCTGCGGTTTGTCGACCGGGGCGATGAGGCCGCCGCCAGTGAGGTCATCCGGGCCGCCTTGCAGGGGCTCACCTCGGACGGGCGGACATATCTGGACCTTTGGCAGGCGTACAACGAGATTGAGCGCGAGTCGCTGGTCGACGAAGCCCGGCGTATGGGTTCTGCCCGGTACCGCTCGTGTCAGGTCACCGCGGATGGGCTCTGGCGCTTCGAGCTGCAGCCCGACGACCGCGCCGCAGCCTTCCTCCGGGCGGTGGCCTCGTTCAGCGGAAAGCTGCAGCTAGAGGCGTCCGTCAACCTCCCGCCCGAGCTGCACGGCGGACGCGGCCGACCGGGTGCCGGCGTGCACGGCGAGGTGCGGTACGTGGTCAGGAACAACTGGACCGTCGACCTCGCCGTTGGCGGAGAGGACGCACCCCCGCCGACCGGCCACCTGTTCCGGTCGCTCTCCGGGGACCGGGTCCGCCTGCGCCGCCGAGACCTGGCCCGCGAACGGATTGAGACTGACCAGGCCGAGATGCCCGGGCTGCGGCTGCTTATCGAGGGGGTGCCGCGGCCGGGAGCGCATCCGCGCGCTGAGAGGGCTCACGAGAAGGCTATCGCTGCGGCTATCAATGGCTCTGATGGCCCGGCCCCCACCGACGTCCAGCGGGCCGCGCTGCGCATGGCGCTGGGAACTCCAGACGTCTTGCTCGTGCAGGGACCGCCGGGCACTGGCAAGACCCGTTTCATCGCGGACCTGCTGCGCTGCCTGGACGAGCTGGGCGAGCGCACGGTGTCGATGCAGCGGATCCTGCTTTCCAGCGTGCAGCACGACGCGGTCGACAACGTCGCCCGCAAGGCACGCCGGCACGGCCTTCCACCGACGCGGGTCGGGGCGCGGCCGGGCCGCGACTGGGAGAGCTCCCGCGAATGGCGCGACGGCGTGGTCGCGACGGTCGAGCGGTACCTGCAGGAGCACCGGCCTGCGTCCGCCCGCCACGACGCTGCGCGAAAGCTGCGGGAGCTCGCGTCGGCCTACGAGCGGCACCCGATGAGCGGTCCCGACCTGGTCGCGCTCCTCGGCACCGTCAAGGAGCTGGCGGGTACCCGCTTGCCCGGCGTGCTGCGGGACGAGCTCGACCACCTGCTGGCTGACCGGGCCGTGGTCGACCGGGTCGCCGTGACGCTGGCCGGCGACGAGCGGGAACGGCTGGCGCGGGAGGCGCGGTCGCTGCGCGTCACTGCGGTCGCGTTCGCCGACGACGGTCCGCAGCGCGCCGTCCGGGCGTTGCGCGAGCTGGACCGGCTGCTCGACAAGCCGGCCCGGCAGTTGCTGGAGGCCGCTGCGGAGGTCGGCGACAGCGGTGACGGCCTGCTGGCCGAACTCGCCGCGCTACGCGTCGAGCTGCTCGGTCGGCTCGCCGCCGACACCGCCTTGCTCCACGCGCCGATGCACGATCCCGACGTGGAGGCGCTGCTGCACCTCGTCGCGGACGCGGTGGCGGAGGAGGCCGCCGAGACTGCCGACAGCGCGGACGAGGTCCTGCTGGCCTACCGCGACGATCTGCGGGAGGACTTGGCCCTCGTGGAGTCGACGCTGGCCCGGTACAACGCCGTGCTCGCCTCGACCGTCCAGCAGTCGAACTCGGAGGAGATGTCGCGGCTGCTCGACGCGCCGCTGCCCGTGTTCGATACCGTCGTCGTTGACGAGGCGGCGCGGGCGAATCCGCTCGACCTGATGATCCCGATGGCGTTCGCTCGTCGGCGCATCGTCCTCGTCGGCGACCACAAGCAGCTGCCGCACGTCCTGGAGCAGAAGGTCGAGCGGGAGCTGCGCCGCAACCGCTCCCTCGACGGCTCGGAGCTGTCGCAAAGCCTTTTCGAGCGCTGGTTTGACCTGTTCGCCGACGAGAAGCCGGCGGCGCGAACGATCGTGCTGGACACGCAGTTCCGCATGCATCCCGCGCTCGGCCGGTTCGTGAGCGAGGTCTTTTACGGCGGCCCCGACGTGATCAAGCCCGATCCGTCGACAGCGCGGCTGACCCACGAGCTGTCGACCTACGCCGGCAAGGTGGCGGCCTGGATCGACGTGCCGCGACGGGACGGAGACGAGAAGCGGTCCGGGACGAGCTGGACCCGGCCCGCCGAGGCCCGTCGGCTGGTCCGGGAGCTGTCCGAGCTGGCCGAGCTGGACCGGGAGCGGCGACTGTCGTTCGGTGTAATCACGTTCTACAAGGCCCAGCAGGAGCTGCTGGAGGGTGAGTTGCAGCAGGCCGGGCTGGCCGTGGTCGACGACGACGGCACCTTCATGCCCGTGCCGGCGATGCAGTTCACGAACGAGGAGCGGCCGCGGCCGAGGCTGCGGGTAGGCACCGTGGACGCGTTTCAGGGCATGGAATTCGACGTCGTGCTGCTGTCCGTGACGCGCAGCAGTGAGGTCCCGCGGCCCTTGGGCGGTCCCGCCCAGGCCGTGCAGAGGTACGGGCACCTGCTCAGCGACAGCCGCATGTGCGTGGCGATGAGCCGACAACGCCGGTTGCTTATCGCCGTCGGGGACGCCGCCATGGCAGAACGGGCGGCCACGCCGGAGCTGCCAGGCCGGCCGGGCCGGTCCGTCGCCGAGGGTATTGTCGCGTTTCGCGAATTCTGTGAGGGGGTGCAGGGTGCCGGGATTCGGACCTGAGTGCCCGGTCGTCCGGCCCGAGTTCGCCGAGTTCCGGGGTCGGCAGCGGTGGCTCCTCTGGCCGGCGCTGCGGTACCGCGTCGTGTCGCCGCTGGTGCACGAGGATCGGCTCAACGTGTTCCAGGCAGCGGTGCTGGGCCTGGCCCGCGCTGGCCTGCGGGAGGCGGCCGACATCGGCCGGCTCCTCGGACTCCAGGACGACCTCGTCGAGTTGGTCCGCTCCGACCTGCGCGCGCTGAAGTACCTCGACCGGTACGGCGTCATCACGACAAACGGCCGCCACGTCCTGCAGGGTGGATTCCCCGACCCCACGCGGGTCATCACGACCTACGTCTACCAGGACGTGACGACCGGCACGCTCTGGCCGGCCTCGACCGTCGAACCGGCTCACTGCCAATGCGACTGGCAGAGTCGGACGGCGGCGACGCTGCAGCTGCGCAGCGCAGGCGCGCCGCTGCGGGTGCACGCGTTCGCCGTTTATCCCGGCGGCTGGAACAGTACCGAGCCACCGGCTCACGAGCAGGTCGTGGAGGCCGTCTCCCGCGGCGAAACCGCCAAACGGCAGGGCGGCGGACGGACGCGGCGTTGGCAGGCCGGCCCGCCCGAGCGGGTGGTTTCGCGCGTGTCAGTGATGACCGATGGGCAGCCGGTGTGGATCCCACTGCCACTGCTCGCCCGGACGCGCGACGAGGGTGGCGAAACCACGGTGACGTGGGACGCGATGAGCCCGTTCGGCGGGCACGCCAGCCCCTACCTTCGGCGGCTGGTGGCGACCCAGATCCAGCGGTCGGCCCGGCTGCGCGACCACATCCAACAGTTCATCGGCCGCCGTACTGAGGGCCTCCTGGCCGAGTCCGACCTCATCGAGGTCAAGCTGCGGCGCAGCATCGCCGAGACGCTCGAGCACCGGTTCACCGCCCGGGTACGCGACCACGACGCCGTGTTCGAGCTGCTCACGCTGCTCGAGCGAGAGATCGACCGGGCACGTCGGCGCGGCGACGGCAGTCCCGAGGTGGGCGACGTCGCGCGGTACTCCTGGCGGCTGCACGAGCTCGTGCTACGCGACCTCGTGGCTCGGCATCGGCCACCGCCACGGGTCGTCGAACAGCTGCGGGATCCACTCGCCCGGCAGCTCGGCACCTACTGCCGGCAGCTCGGCATGTCGTTCGGCGAACACGCGCGGCTCGGCGCGGTGGAGGCCGAAAAGCTCCGGCGGGGAATCCGACACCCTGACCGGGCGACGACCCCCGTGCTGCTGGCCGCCTCGCTCGTCAGCGCCGCCAACAGCACGCCCGACCATCCGTTCCGCCAGGTGGCCGCGGCTCGGCCGACGCTGCTCAGCGACCTCACGAATGTATCGAAGGACCGGAACACCGGTGGTGCGCACGCCGCCGCGGTGCCGTTAAACCTTGACTACGGTGAGACCGCCTGGCGGCTTGCGCAAGACACCGCGGCTGCCTACCTCGGCGTGCCGCTGCCCGATCTCCGGACGCCTAGCGAAAGGGACCGCTCCACCAATGGGTAGGCGAAAAAATAAGCCGAACTGGCCGCCGAATCAGCGCCGCTCGGCTCAGCAGGCGGCCGCTGACAAGATTGCCGACTTGGCGGTGGCCGATAGGCGGGCTGAGGACGACACGGAGGTCAGAGCTGCCCTCGCTGAGCAGGGGCTGGAGCCGACCACGAACGACGACGCGGTGCTGTCCGCGTACGACGCCCTGCTGCGCCAGGCCGCCGAATACGAGCGCGCAGCGAGAGCGGCTCGGGAACGGATGCAGACGGCCGCGGACGCGGAGGCCGCTGCGGACGCCGCCCGCCAGCGCCTCGACGTGGATCTCGCTGAGGCCGCCTCGGCCCGCGACGCCGCCGAGGCGCTCCGGGCCGAGGCCACCACCGAACTGGCGCAGCTGCGTCTCCGGAGCGAGCAGGTGAGCGCCCGCGAGCAGGAGGCCCGGGACGGATTCACTGCACAGGCCCAGGCGGCCCACGCCGAGCTCGATGCCGAGCTGGAACGCCGCCGGCAGGCGGCCCAGATCGAAGAGGAGGAGCGGCGGCGCGGGCTCGCCGAGGAGCACGCGGAACAGGTGGCCCGGCTGCAGGAGGACCGAGCGGCGCTCCGTCGCTCCGAGGAGGAGCTGAATGACCAACGCAGGACGGTGCTGGGACAGCAGTTCCAGTTGCAGCGCAAGCTCGACGACTTGGAGGCGGAGATTCAGGCACGCGCCGTGGCCGACGTCGCCGCTCTCGACCGCGAGCTGCAAGTCCTGCGGATCCAGTCCGACGCTCGGATCAAGACAATCGACGAGCTGCGCAAGCAGTTGGCCGACCGGGAGCAGCAACTGCTGCGGATCGGTGGCACTGATCCGCAGTACCTTCTCGACGAACGCGATCGGCTGGCCGCGGACAACGCCGAGCTGCGCGGCAAGCTCGCCGAGCGGCTGGCCGACGACGACCTGCACCGGCTGCGCCGGCTGGAGCAGCAGCACCGGGAGGTGACCGGCGAGCGCGACCGCCTCGCCTACCGAGTACAGGAGCTGGAGGGTGCTGCCCTCGCGAGCCGCATCAACAACCTGCAGTTGAAGCAGCTCAGCGACGCTGAGCGGCACTTCGAGGTGGTCGCCCGCGGCTACGAGAGTCGGATCGCCGAGCTGCACGGCACCGTCGAGCAGCTGACCCGGGATCGTCCCGACCCCGGCACGCCGCTCTTCCCCCGCTGCGTTGCGATGGACGACGACCCGCAGCTGAACGAGCCGGCAGCGATCAGCGCCGAGCGGCCCAACCTCTCGCAGCTGGCCCGGTCGCTGCAGGCGGTCATGTTCGCCGACAGCCGGCGGGCCTACCGGCTTAACGACGTGTGCGTCCTCCTCGGCGGACTGGCGATGAGCCGGCTGCACCTGTTGGAGGGCATGAGCGGTATCGGCAAGACGTCGTTGCCGGTCGCCCTCGCCAAGGCGCTCGGCACCGAGTGCACCGTCGTCGAGGTGCAAGCCGGCTGGCGCGACCGGACGGACCTCTTCGGACACCACAACACATTCGAGCGCCGCTTCGAGGAGTCCGAATTCCTCCAAGCCCTGTACCTCGCGCAGACGCCGAGGTACCGGGAACGGCCGTTCTTCATCGTTCTCGACGAGATGAACCTGGCCCGGCCGGAACAGTACTTCTCGGTCCTGCTCTCGAAGCTCGAGCACGAGGGCGAGCCGATCCAGCTGGTCACTCGCGGCACCGGCCGGGCACCGCAGTGGTTCGTGGACGGCTGGCGGATCCGCCTGCCCAGAAACGTCTGGTTCATCGGCACAGCGAACCAGGACGAGTCGACGCTGGAGTTCGCCGACAAGACCTACAACCGTGCGCACCTGATGGAGCTGCCGGCCCAGCGTCCCCGGCTGCCCCAGCCGGCCACGGTCCCGGAGATTGAGCCGTACGGTGCTGTCGCGCTGCGCAAGTCGTTCGAGCAGGCCAAGCAGGCGCACCGGACGGACACGGCCGAGGTGCGCGAATTCCTAGAGGTGGTAGCCGACGACCTGCGCGAGCACGGCCGGGCGGTCATGGGCCCGCGGCTTGAGCGCCAGCTTGAGGCCTTCGTGCCTGTCGTCGTAGCGGCCCACGCTGGCGACCCGGTCGTCGAGCGGCCCGAGGGCGAGGACAGCGGGCAGGACGGCCGGTCGCTCGCCGCCGATCACTTCCTGGCCCGGAAGGTCCTTCGGTCCCTGCGCGGTCGGTACGACGTCACCCCCGGCGGCCTCAGCAAGATCCGGGAGGCTATCTGCACCGCCTGGGAGCTCCGCAGGTTGCGCGGTGCCCCGGTGCGGTGCGTGCGGCTCCTTGACGACGAGCAGCGGCGCAGGGAAGGGTGATGGCCGACCGGCCCGGCGCACCTGACCCGCTCGTCGTCGGCACCGTCATCGACGTCGCCCGCGCGCTGGCCAGGAACACGACCCTCGGCACGTGGCTAGCTGACAACATGTTTGTGGCCGATGCGTCGCACCACGCCGAGTTGAGCCCGTTCGAGCGCGCCATTCTCGACGGGCTCGACGTTCTCGCCGACGTCTGCCTTCGACCCCACGACCGGCTCGACCGGGTGGACGAGCTGGTGCGGGCGGACCTGGCGCGCCGGGTGCCGCCTGCCGGTCTCGCCCGCCTGGCCGGGCACACCGAGGACTGGGCGGGCGTGGAGCACGGGCGCATCATGCCGCTGCGCGTGCTGTCGCAACGGTTCGCCGAAGACGTCGACTTTTACGAGAACCAGGTGGCCGCGCAGCTCGTGGACCGGCTCGGCGAGCACCTGACCCGGCGCATCCGCGAGCTGACTACGCTCGCCGACGGCCTGACCGACCTCGACGAGTACAACCGGGTGCTGAAACACGCGCGGTCGTGGCGCCGGCTCGACCGGGTCGCCCGCCTCGTCGCCAAGGCGGTCTCTGACACCACGGCGTCGGCGCTGGCGGTCGCCGAGACCCTCGACGTGTTCCGCCGTGCCCGGGCACGGCTTGCGGCGCTGCACGGATCGCCGGTGCTGCGGCGGGCCAACCGCCGGGTGCCCGTGCCGATCCGGCTCATGCGCACCAACCTGTTCCTAGGCGATGGGCGGTACCGGCAGATCGGCGCGCTCTGGGAGCTATGGGCGGTCCATGAGTCCTCCGTTTTGGCGGGCGTGAGGTCGGCGGAGCGTACGTTCCCCGAGGCGTACGCGCACTACGTCGCCGCGCTCTCCCTGCGTGCGCTGGCGATCCTCGGTTACCAGCCGGACGATCCGGCCGATGCACTGCCGGTCGTCGGCTCCACCGTGCTCCTGAGCGGTCCGGCCGGCAGTGTCACGTGGTCGATGGCGGAAGACGGAACCCTGCGTGTCGCCGCCGACGGACGGCACCTGGCCCAGCTGGCGCCGGTCGGCGACGACCTCGGCCAGCCCGCCGCCGAACGGGCGCGCGCCGCCGCGCTCGGCATGCAGGCCAACCCCACGATCGTGGTGTATCCGGGCCTCCGCGCCGCCCGGGCGGCATTGCCGTCCACCACGGGGCGCCTCGTGCACCCGGCCGGCTTCGGCGCGCTGCCCTGTCTGGTTCCTGTGACACCGCTAGAGATCGAGGGGGAGGAGCGACTTGCCCGGGCGCTGCGGTGGGTCCTGCAAGGCCGCCGGTTCGTCGCCGAGTATCCGCCCGCTGCAGAGCTGTCCGCGAGTGTGCCGAAGAGCAGCGATGGCTGGTGGCGCCCGGCTGGTCCGAGGCGCATCGCGGTGACCCGCCGGCCGTCGATGGACGAGGCGGAAGCGCTGGTCCGCGCAACAACCGGACGTGAGCGGGGCCCGCGGTCCACGGCGTCGTCGCTGCCAGGGGCTATGGCTGCGGTCGAGGCGGCGGCGCGGTCGTTCGACCTGTTCGAGACGTGCCCCATCTGTCACAGCACTATGACCGAGTTCGAGCCTCGGGACCGGAACACATTCCAATGCCGCTGTGAAGTCTGCTCGACGGGCTGGGGTACCCGGATCTGCGGATCGTGCGGCAAAGTCTATCCCGTTTTGTGGATGCACAACGTCCTGCCCGACGGGACCGGCGGCGATCGCCTCGACGTGACGGCGGGCGCCGACCTGCTCGCCGTGCCTTGCGTTGACGGCCGCCTTGCGCCGGGTGCCCGGTTCCGGTGTTCCTGGTGTCACGCCTGCGCGGGCCATCCCGGATGCGGTTGTCCGGTTGTTCCTGCCGCTGGCTAGGGCAGGCAGCAGTCATGCCTCTGCTGTGCCCGGCTGTTCGTTTGACAGGCCCTACCTGGGCGGCGACGCGGCGTACCTGGACGGGTCGATGTGGACCCTGACGGCAGCCGGAACCTGGAGATCGGCGGCGGCTAGGACGCGGTGAACCTCGACCTCAACCCCACCCAGCTGCGGGAGCTGCACGACGCGCTCTCCGCCACCATCACCGCCGACGACTTCCAGCCGCGCTCGTTGAGCGCGGCTTACTTCGGCGGTTACCGTGAGCCCACCTTGAGCTTGGTCGACCAGGTGCGGCCGCGCCGGACGCCGTACCGCTCGGACCAGAGCTGCTCGCCGTTCATGGTGATGGTCAGGCCGTGGTGCCAGCGCAGCTGGACCTCACCCAGTCCGAGCTGGCCGGTCAGTCGACGTGCGAGCCCTGCCAGGGGGTCCTCCGGTGGGTGCTGCTGGAGGCGATCCAGCCAGGCGGCAGGGCCGGGGCAGGTCAGGATCGGCAGGCGGCCGAATCCGTCCCAGTCGACGTGGGTGTAGTCGGCGGCCTGAGCGATCCACTTGGTGTAGCCCTTGATCCCGGAGTGCCGCCGCGGGAGTTTGAACTCCAGTCCGAAGGCGACATCGTCGTCTTTCCAATCGGTGGAGTCGTGGGCCTGGATCACCGCGTCGACGCGCACCTGTCGTCCTGAACAGTGAGTTCCCCGGCGTTCCCGGTGGATCAGGAAGGTCGTGCTGAGCCGGTTGAGGACCGCGTCGGCGAGCGCGGCTTCGGAGGGGAAGCCGGTGAGGTTGAGTTCGTAGGGGACGTCCCCGCGGGGAATAGCCGGGGTCCGTGGGTCCGGCTCGCCGGCGAGGGTTTGGAAGTCTGCCGTCACGCCACCTCCCGTTTGGACGTGAACAGTCATGGCCAGGAAGGTACCGCCGACCCCTGACGCTCCCGTGATACTGGTGCGACGGTCCAGGCGCCCACTGACACCTGCCTGGAACAGACCCGACAACGACAGCGGGCCTCATGGGGATTGCTCCCGTGAGGCCCGCATGGGGTGGGTCCTTGGCTACGCAGCCGCCAGCTCATTGATGATCTCGGCGACTTCCTTGGGCATACGGAACCAGTGGTCGCCTTCGGCGTAGCTGCTCTTTTTATAGGGCGGGTATCCGTTGCACCTGCGCTCAGCGGCACCCAGCGTCCCGGACGCCTGGCGGGGCCTGGTGGGCTCAGGGAGCGGCTGGCGGCGGGCTGGGGCGACCGGGGGCTGCACCCGTGCAAGGCGGGAGGTGATCGCGCCGTGGTTACGGCCGAACTCCTCCATCAACTCGGAGATGCTCGCGCCTTCTGCAGCGCGTCGCGCGAGCCGTTCGTCGTCCTCGGGCTCCCACGGCCTGTGCGAGTTCGGGTGGAGCTGGCGCAGGTCTTCCATCGTGTACGCCGGCGTTCGCGGGGGTGCCGGTGGCCGGCTGGTGTTCGGCCCGGGAAACGGGGCCAGGCCCAGGGCGTGCAGCTTGTACTGGATGCTGTTGGCGGTCCGCCCCAGCTCCACGGCGATCGCCTCGGCATCGGCGCCGTCGCGGTGCCGACTGGCCACGTACGCGGTCTCCTGCTCCGACCAGGATCGGGGACGGCGGGCCGCCGGACCGCGTGTCGACGCGTCGGGGTTCGCCACGGCGGCGAGGAACGCCCGTGCCACGAGGGACAGATCGCCGCCCGGCAGGTGTCCGGCGAGTTGGGCGATGAGCTGGCCCTCGTTGTCGGCGCCGGTCACTTCGACGGTCGGGCCGTCCACGCCCGTGGTGAGGGTCAGCCTGTAGTGCCGCCCGGCGTCGCTGACCTCCCACGACAGCACCAGCGGCATTGGATCCGGCGCCGCTGGTGTGGCGGGAGCGGCTGGCACCGGATCGCGCACGACCGGTGGCCAGGAGCTGATGGGCAGCCGGTGCACGTCGATGCCGAACAGCAGCTCGTCGACCTCGTCGGTGGCGTAGTGCACCGTACCGTTGTCGAGCCGGTACGCGATCTCGCCGGCCACCTGCTCGTCAATGCTGGCCACAGCCACGCGCAACGTCTGCCCGGCGAAGCTGCTGTCGGCACCCGGGTCGGCGGGACCAGGGCGGAACGTCAACGTCGCGTAGGTCGCCCGGCCCATCCCTCGATAGGTCCTGCCAGGGTTGCCGTGCCACCTGCCGTCCTCGTCTTCAAACGCATAGATCAGCGCCACGAGCGCACCCTACGATCGGCCACCGACAATTTCGACATCGTCGCCTTCGGACCAGTCGTACGGGTTTCCGTAGTCCTAGCGGAAAAACCGACGGATATGGCTGGGGACCACTACGAACGCGGCGAGGTGTCGACGTCGCGCCCTCAGCCGGTCATCCGCATCAGATCACCGAGGTTGCGGTGCAGCGGGGCGTCCACAGCCGCAGCCTCGCCGGGGCAGCGGCCCGCCGAAGTCAAGCCCGGACAGCACCATTGGCAACCGGGTCGCCCGCCACTCGATCAGCGCCCACTCGTCAGCCCGCTCGTTCCTGTGGGTCTCGCTGAATCCGCTGGCCGGCCGGCTCGCGGTCGGTTGAAGGCTCGGACGTGCCTCCGCCATCTGCACGATGTACCTGGCTGTACACGTTGACCCATACGCCGACACCCTCAGCAGACTGTCAGAGTTTGATCGAGTCGGACGGCTTCGGCAGTAGCGCCTGGATCAGTTGGCCGAGACGATGGCGCACTACAGAGCGGGCTGCGACGATTGCCTCACGTAGTCGCTTGAATTCTTCGTGTTGGGCGGCCAGCCGGGAGATCGCCAGTTGCTGGAACTGCTTGAGGTCAGCGATATCTTTGTCTCGCGCGGCGACGCGCTCCTTAAGCCTGAGGGACGTCTCCCGGTGAGCACGGCCGGCCGGTCGCGCCGATGCGCGCCACGCCGTTCGACGCCGTGCCCGAGGCCCGACCTTATCCACCAGCCCAAGTGGGACGGATCTCCCGAGATTTCGACGTGTCTCAGGGGCGAGACGTCTCCGCGCACAGTCAGGCTGACCATGCCGACCCACGCGGCTCGATCGAGACCACGTTGTTGCTACCGGCGGCTCTGCGACATCGGTGCGGTGTGTAGCCGAGGCCACCTCGCGGTCGGGGAATATTGCAGCCTCCGAATAAGTGCCCTGCCCCAGTACCCTCTCGGTCCGACGGCAGGTCGTGTCCGACCTGCCGGCCTGATCACCGGAAAGTCCCCCGGACCGCCACGGTCCGGGGGACTTTTCGCGCGGGGATCACTGCGATCATCGACACATGACCATCGCCGCGAGCTACGCCGAGTTCGCCGCCCGGGAGGCGCGCGGCGTGTCGCCCGGGTACGAGCGCCTGTCCCTCGCCGTGTCGCGCGACGACGAGCTGCTCGCCCTGCTCGGCACGCTGCCGCCGGGCAAACGGCAGCCGAACCTGCTGTTCGGCGTCGTCCGGTGGCTCGGCGGGCCGGTGGGCGACCCGGCCGCGTTCCGCGAGTTCACGGTGGCGAACTGGCCGGCGGTCGAGCGCGAGCTGCGCACCCGGGCCACCCAGACGAACGAGCCGGGGCGGTGTGCCGTCCTGCTGCCGGTGCTCGCCGCGCTGCCGCAGCCGCTCGCGCTGCTGGAGGTCGGCGCGTCCGCCGGGCTCTGCCTCTACCCCGACCGGTACGCCTACCGGTACGGCGAGCACCTGCTCGGCACGGGCGAGCCGGTCTGCGACTGCGCGGCCACCGGAATGCCACCACCGACCCGCCTGCCCGAGGTGGTGTGGCGGGCCGGCCTGGATCTGCATCCGCTCGACCTGACCGATCCCGCGGACGTCGACTG
The DNA here is from genome assembly GCF_036906795.1 of Micromonospora sp. CPCC 205739. NCBI lineage: Bacteria > Bacillati > Actinomycetota > Actinomycetes > Micromonosporales > Micromonosporaceae > Micromonospora > Micromonospora sp. CPCC 205739. Next base: position 86,502 of record NZ_JBAKHS010000010.1, read on the forward strand.
GCTCGACGCGCTCATCTGGCCGGAGCACGAGCACCGGCGTGCCCGGCTCCGCGCGGCGGCGGCCGTCGCCGCGGCCGAGCCGCCGCTGCTGGTCCGCGGCGACCTGGTGGACGACCTGCCGGCGCTGGCCGCGCGGGCGCCGGCCGGGGCGACGCTGGTGGTGTTCCACACCTCCGTGCTCTACCAGGTGCCGCCGCTGCGGCGGCAGGCGTTCACCGAGGTGGTACGCGGGCTGCCCGGCCATTGGATCTCGAACGAGGCCCCGGAGGTGCTGACCCACGACGGGCTGCCGGAGCCACCGGGCGAGGCGCTGTGCAACGTGCTGGCGCTCGACGGGCAGCCGCTCGCCTGGACCCGCTCGCACGGGCAGGCGATGACCTGGTTCGGCTGACCGGACTCCCGGAGGTGCCGCAGTGGCCGGCCGAACACGGACGAGCGGGGGCTGCCGCGTCGGCGCGGCAGCCCCACCAGGTCAGCGCTGCTTCTGCTGGCAGGGCACGCAGAAGCGGGCGTGCGGCAGCACCTCCAGGCGTTCCTGCGGGATCGGCGCGGCACACCGCTCGCAGATCCCGTACCGGCCCTCGGCGATGCGCCGCAGCGCCCCGGTGATCTGCTCCAGGCTCTGCCGGGTGGCGGCGAGCATCGCGTCCCGGGTGTGGGCCTCGGCCGGGTCACCGGTGTCGGCGGTGAGTTCGGTCAGCCGGGCGGTGTGCATCTCGAAGTCGGACGTCAGGGTCGACCGCAGTTCGTCGATCCAGTGCTGCTGGCCCGGCTGGGTGTGCGTGGTCATGGCGTAGCTCCTCGGAAAAAGAAAAAGGGCCGAAGCTGTGGAAGCTTCGCCCTGGTGGCCGTTCACATGGTGTGCACCGGTCCAGGAGGGCTACGTCCGGCGGGGCTCGGCAGTCCGGGGGCGACCGAGCCGGCGCGCGACGGCGCGACCGCGACTCGCACGACGCGGGTGGCCACCGTGACCGCCACGGCACGCCGGCGGACAGCAGCGGGCGCCGCCGTCGTGCTGACGGCGGTGCTCTCCTGCTGCCCGGACAGACGCATGCCGCCCACCATAGGCCGGGCCGACCGGAAAGCCAACGCCCTTACCTGGGCCCCGAGCCCGCCCGTCGATGCGGGTCGGGTCAGTCCCGCGCGCGCTCGTGCCGCAGCAGGACGACACCGTTGCCGAAGGTGCGGGTCCCGGTCAGGCGCAGCGGGAACCGGTCGCCCGACGCGGGGAAGAGCGGGCGGCCGGCGCCGAGCACGACCGGGTGGACGTAGAGCCGGTACTCGTCGACCAGGTCGTGCCGGAGGAAGGTGGTGAGCAGGTCCGCTCCGCCGAGGGCCAGGTCCCCGCCCGGCTCGGCCTTGAGCCGCCGGACCTCGTCGGGTACGACCTCCCGGACGACGGTGGCGTTCCAGTCGGCCCGCTCCAGAGTCCGGGAGTAGACGACCTTCGGCATGTCCCGCCAGATGTCGGCGAACTCCACCATCGGGGCGGTGCTGGCCGGGTCCCGGTCGGCGGTCGGCCAGAACTCGGCCATCAGCTCGTAGGAGCGGCGCCCGTTGAGGAACCCGCCCATGGTGCGCAGCTCGGCATTGAAGTGGCGGTGCAGCTCGTCGTCGACCTGGTGCCAGTCGAGGCTGCCGCCGGGGCCCTCGAAGAACCCGTCCAGCGACACGCTCATGTGTACAACGGTCCTTCTCATCCGCCGTCCCTCCACTGTCGAAGCTCGTCGGCGTCCAGCATGGTGCAGAGGTCCGACACGGCCGCTCCGATCGGCCCATCTGCCCGATCGCCGTGCGCGAGTTGCACGCATTCGCCCTGGGTTACGGATACGGGACAGTCAGTGAGGCTGATCTTCACTAGTCCGGCGGTCCAGCCGACGTCGACCCCGGTGAGGTGTCATGGCGCTGCCGTCGTTTCCCCGTACCCGTTTGGCCCTCGCCCTCGCGGTCCTGGCCCCGGTCGCCTGGGGTCTGGTCGTCGGCTGGTGGACCCCGCGCGGCCCGGGCGGAAACGTCGACGCCGTCAGCTCCGTCCTGGTCAGCCTCGTCGTCGGGCTGCTCGCCGGGTGGCTCAGCCGCTCCCGCTGGTCGATGCTGGCCGCCCCGGTGCTCTTCGCGCTCGCCGTCGAACTGGTCCGGATGCCGCTGCGCGGGCCCTCCGTGGACGCCTCGCACCTGAGCGGCTTCGGCCTCGGCGCGCTGATCCTGGGCCGGGGCCTGCACGGCCTGCTGACCCTGCTGCCGCTGCTGGTCGGGGCCGCCTACAGCGCCGGCATCGCCCGTCGCACCGCCACCCGGGCCGACCGCCGGAAGAGCGACGACGACCGTCGGCTCGCGACCAGCCCGGATGACGTAGCGGGCAAGGAAAGCCGTCCGGCCGCCCACCGGCACCCGCTGCGGGTCTGGCTGGGCCGCGGCGCGGTCGGTCTGCTCGCCGCGTTCCTCCTGCTGGTCACGGTGGCGGTGGCGCTGCCGGCGAGGACCGCACCGATCGCAGGCGGGGTCGCCGAGCTGACCACCGTGGCCAGCGGCGACCGCGAGCTGGGGCTGATGCTGCGCGGGGCGGACGCCACCGCACCCGTCCTGCTCTTCCTGCCCGGGCGCCGGGCAGCTCCGAGATCGGCGCCGTACGCCGGCACCTCGCCGGACTGGAACGGCACTTCGTGGTGGCCACCCTGGACCGGCGCGGCGCGGCGAAGTCCTGGGCGGCGTTCGCGCCCTCGTCCACGTTCACGCTGGACAGCGAGGTCGCCGACGCCGTCGCCGTGATCAACCACCTGCGCGGGCGGTTCCGGCAGGACAAGGTGTACCTGATGGCGCACTCCGGCGGCTCGCTGGTCGGGGTGACCGCCGTGCAGCGGCACCCGGAGCTGTTCCGCGCCTACGTCGGCGTCGGCCAGGCGATCGACCTGCGCGAGGCCGACCGCAGCCAGTACGCCGACACCGTCGCCTGGGCCCGTCGCACCGGCCGGTCCGACCTGGCGCGGCAGCTCACCGACCTCGGCCCGCCGCCGTACGCCGACATGTACACCTACGAGCCGTTGCTCGCCAACGAGACGGGCGCGTTCGACCACGACCGCACCGGCAGCAGCGAGGGCCGGGACGGCGCGGTCACCAAGCTGGGCGTGCCCGAGTACACGCTGCTGGAGAAGGCGCACGTGCTCGGCGGCACGCTCGACGGCTGGGACGTGCTCTACCCCCAGCTCCAGGACCTCGACCTGCGCCGCGAGATCCGCCGGCTCCAGGTGCCGGTGTACCTGGTGGACGGCGTCCACGAGGTGCCCGGCCGGCTGGTGCTGCTGCGACAGTGGTACGCGCAGCTCCAGGCGCTCCGCAAGGAGCACGTGGTGCTCGACGGCGCGGGACACCGCTCGCTCTTCCAACGGCCCGGCCCCTTCATCGACCTGCTCCTGCGGGTACGCGCCGAGACCGGGCCACCGGGCGTGTGACCCCGACGGGTGGCGGGAGACGGCGGAGCGCTTCGTAGACTGCGCCGGTGGGTGCAGAGCGGCGACCGTTGGCGGACCGACCGTTGACCGAGCCGCACCCGTCGCGGCTGCCGCCGGAGCACCCCGACCGGGAGCGCATCCTCGCGGCCCACGCCGCCGCGCTCGCCGCCGGTGAGGCCGGCTACCTCGACCCGTCCAGTGGGCTCTTCGTGCTCAGCGCCGGCTTCCTGGCCCGGCGGGGCACCTGCTGCGGGCGGGGCTGCCGGCACTGCCCGTACGTCGACGACTGACCGTCGGCCCGGCGATACTCGGGTGCCCGCACCGGTGCCGCCACCTAGGTTGGGTCGGCCGAGCCGCCGGTTCGGCGAGGACCCTCGGGGTCCGTGCTCCTGCCCGGAAGTGGTGACCCGTGACCCCGCACCTGGCGGCCGCCGCGCCGCAGCGGCCCCGCCCCCGGCCGCTCTGGCGCCGCCGCGACTTCGCCCTGCTCTGGGGCGGTCAGACGGTCAGCGAGGTCGGCACCCGGATCTCCGGGGTGGCGGTACCGCTGCTCGCCGCCGACACCCTGCGCGCGAGCGTGTTCCAGGTCTCCCTGCTGACCTTCCTGGCCTGGCTGCCGTACCTGCTCTTCTCGCTCCCCGCCGGCCTGCTCGCCGACCGGGTCGACCAGCGGCGGCTGATGGTCGCCTGCGACCTCGGCCGCGCCGCGCTGCTGCTGTCGCTGCCGGTGGCCGCCCTGGTCGGTCGCCTCACCCTGCCCTTCCTGTACGTCGTGGTCGGCCTCTCCGGCGTGCTGACGGTGCTGTTCACCGTGGCGTACAAGAGCACGCTGCCCCGGCTGGTGCCGGCGGACCAACTGGTCGAGGGCAATGCCCGGCTCGCCGTCAGCCAGGACGCGGCCCAACTGATCGGGCCGATGGTCGGCGGGGCGCTGACCGGGCTCGTCGGCGCGGCGCGGACCTTCCTCGGGACGGCGTTCGCCTTCGTGGTCAGCGCGGTGACGCTGCTGCTGATCCGGCAGCCGGCCGCCACCCGCCCGGCGACCGCCGGCCGGGTGCCGGTCCGCGCCGCCCTCACCGAAGGGCTGGGGTTCATCCGCCGGCAGCCCATCCTGGTACGGATCCTGGCCTGCGTGACCACGTCCAACTTCTTCGCCATGGCGACCAGTTCGCTGGAGGTCACCTACCTGGTGCGGGAGCTGCACGCCTCCCCGGTGGTGGTCGGGGTGGTCTTCTCCCTCGGCGCGGTGGGCGGGCTGGTGAGCGGCGCGTTGGCCGACCGGCTCTCCCGGTGGATCGGGTCGGCGCGGGTGATCTGGGTCGCGATGGCCGTCCCGGGGCCGCTCTACCTGCTGGTGCCGCTGGCCCGGCCCGGCTGGGGACTGGTGCTCTACGCCGTCGGCCTCGCCGCGTTCTCCGCCAACGCGGTGCTGTTCAACGTCGCCATCCTGTCGTACCGGCAGCGCATCACCCCGCCGGAGCTGCTCGGCCGGGTGAACGCCTCGTTCCTGTGGATCTGCTTCGGGGTGGTGCCGCTCGGCGCGCTCTTCGGCGGGACGCTCGGCAGCCAGTGGGGGTTGCGGCCGGCGCTGGTCCTGACGACGCTGGGAATGTGGAGCGCGGCGCTCTTCGTGGTCTGCTCTCCACTGCGCCGGATGCGCGACCTGCCGACGGACTGATCCGCCCTTCGGCCCGGGCCGACGTCCGGTTGCTGGCGCCGGGCCGCTTCCTCTTCCACGGCGATCGGCACGCCCGGGTGACGCGGCGGTCGCGGACCGCGACGCCCGGCGAGGCCCCGCTTCGAGTGCGCGCCGAAGGACTTCCGCGCCGGCACGCGTTGCCCGTACGGTGTCCGACGGACATCCGGCGGACACCCCCTCCCGCCGACGACCGCGGAGGTTTCCCCGTGCACGCGCGGATCTGGCTCACCGCCTCAGCCGTCCTGCTGACCACCGGCTGCGGTGCCCAGCCCCGACCGGTGGCCGTGCCGCCGGTCGACCCGGTGACCGTCGAGGTGGCGGCGGCCTCCTCGGGCGGCGCGTGCCGGCTGCTGGACTTCGCGGTGATCGAGGAGCACACCGGCGTCCGGTTCGACGTGGCCGCGGCCAGCGACAAGGGCGACACCCACACCTGCGTGGTACGCAGCGGGTCGGCGGCGATGCCCGAGCTGACCCTGACCGTCACCGACACCTCGATCGACGTCGCCACCTTCAACGCGGACGTGCTGCCCGGGGGGACGACGAAGGTGTCGAAGCTGGGCCGGGTCGCCTACCGCCGCACCCTGGCCAAGACGGCGAAGCGCGGGCCGGTGGCCGAGGTGGGCTGGCTCGCCACCGAGGGCCGGTTGGCCACCCTGCACTGGACGTGTGAGCGTGGCGCACCGAAGGCCGAGGCCGAGGAGCTGACCGGCAAGCTGGTCGCCCTGGCAAAGAAGATCAACACCCGGGCCATGTGAGGCTCGCAGGCGGGGCGCGCCAACGGAAGCGGGCCGCCCGCGCGGACCGGGGCGGTGGCCCCGGGGAGCAGGCGGCCCGAGCCGTCAGTGCGCGGCGACGAAGACCCGGGACGCGACCTCGCGGGGCAGCCGGACCTTCTCGCCCGAGCGGTCGATGAACACCCCGTCCCGCTCCTGGGCGACCGTGACCGTGGCACCCGGGTCGACCCCGGCGGCGTGCAGCTGGCGCAGCACGTCGGCGTCGGTCTGCACGCTCTCGCAGATCCGCCGGACCACGACCGTCCCGGAGAGGCCGGGGAAGGCCAGGTTGCGCTCACCCTCGGCCGTGTCGGCCTCGGGCTCCGGCGAGCCCAGCTCCTCCAGCCCGGGGATCGGGTTGCCGTACGGCGACCGGGTGGGCCGGTTGAGCAGGTCGTAGACCCGCTTCTCGACGGCGTCGCTCATCACGTGCTCCCACCGGCAGGCCTCCTCGTGGGCCTCCTCGTAGGGCATCCCGATGACGTTGACCAGCAGCAGCTCGGCGAGGCGGTGCTTGCGCATCACGGAGACGGCGCTGTTGCGACCCAGCGGGGTCAGCGTCAGGTGCCGGTCGCCCTCGACGGTGAGCAGGCCGTCGCGCTCCATCCGGGCGACGGTCTGGCTGACGGTGGGCCCGCTCTGTCGCAGTCGCTCCGCGATCCGCGCACGCAGCGGCGGCACACCCTCCTCTTCCAGCTCGAGGATGGTGCGAAGGTACATCTCGGTCGTGTCGACCAAATCATGTTTCACGTCAGCCCTCCGGTGCACGATGCTACCCCGGAGCCCCCGACAACGGCCGGTGCCGAACCGGGAGGTCGCTGCCCGGATGGTGTTGACTGGTCGCCATGTCCGGAACCCAGGAGCCGCTGATCGAGGCCGAGCAGCTCGCCGCCGCGCTCGCCGAGCCCGACCCGCCCACCCTGCTCGACGTGCGCTGGCGGCTGACCGGCCCACCCGGCCGGGACGACTACGCCGCTTCTCACCTGCCCGGCGCGGTCTTCATCGACCTGGACACCGCGCTCTGCGGTGCACCCGGCGCCGCCGGCCGGCACCCGCTGCCCGACCCGGCCGCGCTCCAGGCCGCGCTGCGGGCCGCCGGCGTCCGCGCCGGTCACCCCGTCGTGGTGTACGACGGCGGCGACGGCATGGCCGCCGCCCGCGCCTGGTGGACCCTGCGCTGGGCCGGTCACCGGCCGGTACGGCTGCTGCACGGCGGCTGGCCCGCCTGGCTCGCCGCCGGCCTGCCCACCTCCACCGAGGCGCCCACCCCGCCCCCGGGCGACGTGACCGTCCGCCCCGGCGCGCTGCCGGTGCTGGACGCCAACGAGGCAGCCCGGCTCGCCGCCGCGGACGCCGGCGTGCTGCTCGACGTCCGGGCGGCGCCCCGCTACCGGGGCGAGACCGAGCCGATCGACCCGGTCGCCGGGCACGTGCCGGGCGCGGTCAACCTGCCCGCCCCGGAGTACGTCACCGAGGGCCGCTTCCCGGCCGTCGAGGCGCTGCGCGAGCGGTTCGCCGCGGCCGGGGTGGCCGAGGGCACGCCGGTCGGGGCGTACTGCGGATCGGGGGTGACCGCCGCGCAGGCGGTGCTCGCCCTGCACCTGGCCGGGCGGCCGGACGCCGCGCTCTACGTCGGCTCGTGGAGCAACTGGGTGGCCGAGGAGGACCGGCCGGTGGCCACCGGGGAGACGGCACCCCGCTGAGCAGCGCGTGCGGTGGGCGGCCCGCGGCGCTCGTGCGACGATGAGCCCATGTCGGACGACACGGTGGTGGTGTGGGACGAGGCCCTGCTCGCCTACGACATGGGCGAGCACCCGCTGGACCCGGTGCGGGTCGAGCTGACCATGGCGCTCGCCCGCGAACTGGGCGTCCTCGACCGGCCCGGCGTCCGGTTGGTCAGGCCGGTGCCGGCCGACGACGCGCTGCTGACCAGGGTGCACCAGCCGGACTATCTGGACGCCGTCCGGGCCGCGCCGAGCGACCCGCTCTTCGCCGGCTACGGGCTGGGCACCTCGGACAATCCCGTCTTCGAGGGCATGCACGAGTCCAGCGCGCTGATCGCCGGGGCGAGCGTCGCCGCCGCCGAGGCGGTCTGGCGGGGCGAGGCCCGCCGCGCGGTGAACGTGGCCGGTGGGCTGCACCACGCCATGCCGGACCGGGCCGCCGGCTTCTGCGTCTACAACGACCCGGCGGTGGCCATCGCCCGCCTGCTCGACCTGGGCGCCGAGCGGGTCGCGTACGTGGACGTGGACGTGCACCACGGCGACGGCGTGCAGGAGATGTTCTACCGGGACCCGCGGGTGCTGACGGTCAGCCTGCACGAGACCCCGCTGGCGCTCTTCCCCGGCACCGGCTTCCCCGACGAGACCGGCGGCCCGGGCGCGGCGGGCAGCGCGGTCAACGTGCCGCTGCCGCCCGGCATCGACGACGCCGGCTGGCAGCGCGCCTTCCACGCGATCGTGCCGTCGGTGCTGCGCGCGTTCCGGCCGCAGATCCTCGTCACCCAGTGCGGCGCGGACGGGCACCGGGCCGACCCGCTGGCCGACCTGCACCTCACCGTCGACGGGCAGCGCGCCACCTACCTGGCCCTGCGGGCGCTCGCCGACGAACTCTGCGAGGGCCGCTGGGTCGCCACCGGCGGCGGCGGGTACGCGCTGGCCGAGGTGGTGCCCCGGGCGTGGACCCACCTGCTCGCCGTCGCCACCGGCGACCCGATCGCGCCGGCCACCCTGACCCCGCCGGCCTGGCGGGAACTGGTCGCCAAGCGGCTGCCCGGGCGGGAGATCCCGTTGCGGATGACCGACGACGCCGACCCGGCGTACCAGCCGTGGCAGCCGACCGGCGAGCCGACCTCGGTGGACCGGGCGATCGCCGCCACCCGCAAGGCGGTCTTCCCGCTGCTCGGGCTCGACCCGTACGACCCCCGCGACTGACCCGGTGGGCGGGGGAGGGGACGACCGGTGACCACTGTCGACCAGCCGGTGGACGTGCTGCTCAGCGACGGCAGCACCGTCCAGCTCCGCCCGATCCGCCCGCAGGACGGGCCGGAGATCGTGGCGATGCACTCGCGCTTCTCCGAGCGCACCCGCTACCTGCGCTACTTCTCCCCGTACCCGCGCATCCCCGACCGGGACCTGCAACGCTTCGTCAACGTTGACCACCGCGACCGGGAGGCCTTCGTGGTGCTCGCCGGCGACCGGATCGTCGCCGTCGGCCGGTACGAGCGGCTCGGCCCGGAGGCCCCGGAGGCCGAGGTGGCGTTCGTGGTCGAGGACGCGTACCAGGGCCGGGGGATCGGCTCGGTGCTGCTGGAGCACCTCGCCGACGCCGCCCGGCGCGCCGGCATCGTGCACTTCGTCGCCGAGGTGCTGCCCGCCAACGGCGCGATGCTGCGGGTCTTCTCCGACTTCGGTTACCAGGTCCAGCGCCAGTTCGCCGACGGCGTGGTGCACCTGAGCTTCGCGATCGCCCCCACCGAGTCGACGCTGGAGGTGCAGCGCGGCCGGGAGCACCGCACCGAGGCGCGCTCGATCGCCCGGCTGCTCGCCCCGCGCGGCATCGCCGTCTACGGGGCCAGCGCCACCGGCCAGGGCGTCGGCGCGGCCGTGCTCGGGCACCTGCGCGACGGCGGCTACCCCGGGGCGATCGTGCCGGTGCACCCCAGCGCGGCCACCGTGGCCGGGCTGCCCGCGTACCCGTCGGCGGCCGACGCCGGTCTCGACATCGACCTGGCGGTCGTCGCCGTGGCCCCCGACGCGGCGCCCCTGGTGGTCGCGGACGCCGCCGCCGCCGGCGCGCACGGTCTGGTGGTCATCTCCGCCGGCTTCGCCGAGGCCGGTCCAGAGGGCGCGGCGGCGCAGCGGGCGCTGGTCCGCGCCGCGCACGCCGCCGGCATGCGGGTGGTCGGCCCGAACTGCCTGGGCGTGGCGAACACCGACGAGAAGGTACGCCTCAACGCCACCCTCGCCCCCGTCCTGCCGGCCCCGGGCCGGGTCGGCCTGTTCAGCCAGTCCGGCGTGTTCGGCGTGGCGCTGCTCGCCGAGGCCCAGCGGCGCGGCCTCGGCCTGTCCAGCTTCGTCTCGGCCGGCAACCGGGCCGACGTCTCCGGCAACGACCTGCTCCAGTACTGGCAGGACGATCCGGGCACCGACGTGATCCTGCTCTACCTGGAGACCTTCGGTAACCCGCGCAAGTTCGCCCGGCTGGCCCGGCGGATCGGCCGGGACAAGCCGGTGGTGGCGCTCGCCTCGCTGGCCCGACCGGCCGGCCTCGGCGAGGGGCCGGCGCTGGACGCCGCCGCGGTCAGCGCGCTCTTCGCCCAGTCCGGCGTGATCCGGGTGGACACCGTCGCCGAGCTGCTCGACGTCGGCGTGCTGCTGGCCCACCAGCCGCTGCCCGCCGGCCCCCGGGTCGGCGTGGTCGGCAACTCCTCGGCGTTGACCGGGCTCGCCGCCACCGCCTGCGCCGCGCAGGGGCTCACCGTCGCCGACGGGTACCCGCGCAACGTCGGCCCGCACGCCGGCGCGGCCGAGTTCGGCACGGCGCTGGCCGCGGCGACCGCCGACCCGGCCGTGGACGCCCTGGTCGCCGTCTTCGCGCCGCCGCTGCCCGGCCAGCTCACCATGGAGGAGGCGGACTTCACCAGCGCCCTGCCGACCGCGCTGGCCGCCGGCAAGCCCACCGTGGCGACGTTCCTGGCCGGGCGGGTACCGGCCGGGGTGCCGGCGTACCCGAGCGTGGAGGAGGCCGTGCGGGCCCTCGCGCGGGTCACCACGTACGCGGCCTGGCTGCGCCGGGACCCGGGCACGCTGCCCGAACTGCCGCGGGTGGACCCCGCCGCCGGGCAGGCCGCGCTGCGCGCCGACGCCACCGACCCGGCCGGGCTGCTCGCCGCGTACGGGATCGACGTGGTCGGCTCCGCGCCGGCCGCCACCGCCGACGAGGCGGTCGCCGCCGCCGAACGGCTCGGCTGGCCGGTGGCGCTCAAGGCCGCCGCCCCCGGCCTGCGGCACCGCCTCGACCTCGGCGCCGTCCGCCTCGACCTGGCCGACCCGGGCGCGCTGCGCCGCGCGTACGCCGAGATGGCTCCGGTCTTCGGCGCGGACGTGCTGGTCCAGCCGATGGTCCCGCCCGGGGTGGCGTGCGTGGTGGAGCTGATGGAGGATCCGGCGTTCGGGCCGGTGGTCGGCTTCGGTCTCGGCGGCGTCGCCACCGAACTGCTCGGCGACCGGGCCTGGCGGGCGGTGCCGCTGACCGACCGGGACGCCGCCGAGCTGGTCGACGAGCCGCGGGCCGCGCCGCTGCTGCGCGGGCACCGGGGCGCCGCGCCGGTGGACCGGGGCGCCCTGGCCGAGCTGCTGCTGCGGGTCGGCCGGCTCGCCGACGAGCAGCCCCGGATCCGGTCGCTGACGTTGAACCCGGTGCTGGCCCGGCCGGACGGCATCTCGGTGCTGCACGCCGGGGTGCGGATCGGCGCGGCGGGCGCCCGACCGGACACCGGGCCGCGGCGCCTCTGAGCCTCGGCTCAGCCCCGGCTGGAGATCTGCTGCACCCCCCAGGCGTTGCCGTCGGGGTCGGTGAAGAAGACGAAGCCGACGTTGTCCAGCGGGTGCGGCACCGGCCGGGGGTTCTTCCCCACCACCTGGATCTCGCTGACCTCGACGTCCCGCGCCACCAGCTCCGCGTGGGCCTTCTCCAGGTCGGGCACGACCAGTTGCAGGCCCTTGAGCGAGCCCGGCGGCATCTCCGGCACCGCGCCCCGGCCGATCACGATCGAGCAGCCGGAGCCCGGGGGAGTGAGCTGCACGATCCGCACGTCGTCGCCGATGCGGGTGTCGTGGTCGACGGCGAAGCCGAGCCGGTCGGCGTAGAACTCCTTGGCCCGGTCGATGTCGCTGACCGGTACCACCACCACTTCCAGCATCCAGTTCATACGGTCGACCCTGCCCGAGGAGTACGACATCGCCGGGCCGACACACGGCGAAGGCCCCGGCGAATCGCCGGGGCCTTCGGATCGGGGAGGGTCAGCAGGCGTACGCCTCCAGGCGCTGCGCCCGCTCCGGGGCGCGCAGCTTCAGCAGCGTCACCTTCTCGATCTGCCGGATCCGCTCCCGGGACAGGCCGAACTCCTTGCCCACCTCGTCCAGCGTGCGCTGCCGGCCGTCGTCCAGGCCGAACCGCAGCCGGATCACGGCCTGCTCCCGCTGGGAGAGGGTGGCCAGCACGATGCGCACCTCGTTGCGCAGCTCGCCGTTGGCGGCCGCGTCGCCCGGCTCCTGGCGCGGGTCCACCGCGGCGACGAAGTCACCCAGCGCGCTCTCGCCGTCCTCGCCGACGGCCTGGTCCAGGCTGACCGGCTCCCGGTCGTACGAGATCAGCTCGATCACCTGGAACTCGGGGATCTCCAGCGCCACGGCCACCTCGGCCACGGTGGGCTCCCGACCCAGGGTGACCGACAGTTCCCGGCGGACCCGGACCATCCGGTTGACCTGCTCCACCATGTGCACCGGGATGCGGATGGTGCGCGCCTGGTCGGCCATCGCCCGGGTGATCGCCTGCCGGATCCACCAGGTGGCGTACGTGGAGAACTTGTAGCCCTTGGCGTAGTCGAACTTCTCCACCGCGCGGATCAGGCCCAGGTTGCCCTCCTGGATCAGGTCCAGGAACGCCATCCCGCGTCCGGTGTAGCGCTTGGCGATGCTCACCACCAGCCGCAGGTTCGCCTCCAGCAGGTGGTCCTTGGCGGCGCGGCCCTGCGCCACGATCAGCTCCAGGTCGCTCTTCAGCTCGGCGGAGACCGGGGTGCAGGCGGCGAGCTTCTCCTCGGCGAACAGCCCCGCCTCGATCCGCTTCGCCAGCTCGACCTCCTGCGCGGCGGTCAGCAGCTTCGTCCGGCCGATCCCGTTCAGGTACGCCCGGACGAGGTCGGTGGAGATGCCGCGCTCGTCGGTGGCGTCCAGGTCGGTCAGGGTCTCCGTGCCGTGCTCGGCGTCGATGGTGGCGGCCGGGCGCGTCTGGTTCTCGATCATCTGCAGGGCCATCTCAGTCTCTCCCCGTGTCCGCTTCTGTGCCGCGTACCGGCCCCAGTGGTGCCGGTGACGAACAGCTTTCCAACCGGGGCGTGAAACGGGAGTGAGGCGATCGGGGACCCGACAGCAATCCGGTCGCCTGTGGGGTGTCGTCGCCGGGTCCGTTTGCCGGAGCCGGTTACCGTGCCAGCGGTCGGCCAGCGGGGCCGGCCGGGACAGGCAACGGAGGACGCGGTGGTCTTCAAGCGGCTCATGCAGGCGATGGGTGTCGGTGGCCCGTCGGTGGAAACCGTGCTGACCAACCCCCACTGCCGCCCGGGCGGTCAGCTGGAGGGACGGATCCAGGTGGCCGGCGGGGACCACCAGGTGGACGTCTCCTATGTGGCCCTCGGCCTGGTCACCCGGGTCGAGGTCGAGGGCGCCGACTCCGAGTACGACACCACGCAGGAGTTCGGCCGCCGGCAGGTGACCGGCGCGTTCCGGCTGGAGCCCGGGCAGCGGTACGACATCCCGTTCCGCTTCGACGTGCCCTGGGAGACCCCGCTGACCGACCTGTACGGGCAGCACCTGCACGGAATGACGATGGGTCTGCGTACCGAGCTGGAGGTGGCGCGGGCGGTCGACAAGGGTGACCTGGACCCGGTGGCCGTGCACCCGCTGCCCGCGCAGGAGCGGCTGCTGGAGGCGTTGCTGCGGCTGGGCTTCCGGTTCGCCCGGGCCGACGTCGAGCGGGGGCACATCTACGGCGTACGGCAGAGCCTGCCGTTCTACCAGGAGATCGAGTTCCACCCGGCGCCGCAGTACGCCCGCGCGATCAACCAGTTGGAGCTGACCTTCATCAGCGACCCGCAGCAGACCCAGGTGGTGCTGGAGATGGACAAGCGGGGCGGCGTCTTCACCGAGGGCCGCGACGCCTTCGGCCGCTTCACCGTCGACCACGCCACCCTCGACCGCACCGACTGGGCCGCCCAACTGGACGCCTGGCTCCGCCAGTCCCTCCAACGCCGCGGCCTCTTCTCCTGACCCAAGGCTGGTACCTCGGCGATCATGAAGTTGGCGGCGGTCCGGATCTCTTCCGGTGCCGCCAACTTCATGATCACCCGGGGTGGGGTCAGAGGTCGAGGAGGAGGGTGCGGGGGCCGATGTTGACGCTCTCCACCAGCATGTGGGTGCGGAAGCGGCCGGTCTCGACCTTGGCGCCGCGGTCGCGGAGCGCCTCGACGACCGCCGTGAACAGGGGTTCGGCGACCTCGGCGGGGGCGGCGGCGGTCCAGGTGGGGCGTCTGCCCTTGCGCGCGTCGCCGTAGAGGGTGAACTGGCTGACCACCAGGATCGGGGCGCCGGTGTCGGCGGCGCTGCGCTCCTCGTCGAGGATGCGCAACTCGTGGATCTTGCGGGCCATGGTCTGCGCCACCTGCGGCGTGTCGGCGTGGGTCACCCCGAGCAGCACCAGCAGCCCGTCGCTGATCGATCCGACCACCTCACCGTCGACGGTGACGCTGGCCCGGCCGACGGTCTGCACCACCGCGCGCATCAGCCGAGCACCCGTCGACCGCCCGGCACCGCCCGCGTCGCCGGCGTCATGCCGTCACCGGCTCGATGATGCCGCGCTCCACCAGGTGCGCCACGATCGGGCCGGCCGCCTCGGCCAGCTCCTGCGGGGTGACGTCGTGCGCGGCGGCGAGCAGGGCGAGCTGGTCACCCAGGGCCAGCCGGCCGTCGCACCCGCCGACCAGCGCCAGCACCAGCGGGTCGATCTCCTCGCTCCAGCGCAGCCCGTGGGGCATCGTGAGGACCTGCCGGTCCACCGCCCAGCCCTCCTCGCCCATGGTGGCCTCCTGCCGCAGCTGGAGTCCCTCGGCGGCCCGGTAGCGCTCGGCGAGCAGCGCGTCGGTGTCGCGTACCCGGAGGAAGTCCTGGCGGTCGAACCAGGTGGCGACCCGGTCGCCCATCGGCGGTTCCACCCGCTGGCGCAGGTCCTCCACCCGGACCACCGGGTCGGCGTGCCCGGACCGGCGCAGCGAGACGATGCCGAAGCCGATCGCCTCCACCTTGTGCGCGTCGAACCAGTCCAGCCAGGCCGCCATCCGCTGCGGGTCGGCCGCCTCGCCGACATCGGTGAGCCAGAGGTTGACGTACGCCATCGGGTCGGCCACCTCGCGCTGGATCACCCAGGCGTCCAGGCCGGTGCCGGCGAACCAGCCGGTCACCCGCTCGTGCCACTCCTCGCCGGCCACGTGCACCCAGTTCGCGAGGTACTGCATGGTGCCGCCCTCGGTGAGCAGGTTCGGCGCGGCGGCGGCCAGCTCGGCGCCGATCGCGTCGCCGACCCGCCCGGAGTCCCGGTAGACGTGGGTGGTGGTGCCGGGGCCGACCACGAACGGCGGGTTGCTCACCACCAGGTCGAAGCGGCGACCGGCGACGGGCGCGACCAGGTCCCCGCGCAGCAGCTCCCAGTCCTGCCCGTTGAGCGCGGCGGTGGTGGCGGCGAAGCGCAGCGCCCGCTCCGAGAGGTCGGTGGCGGTGACCCGGCGGGCGTGGGTGGCCAGGTGCAGCGCCTGGACGCCGGAACCGGTGCCCAGGTCCAGCGCGGTCTCCACCGGCCGGCGGACGGTGGCGCCGATCAGCGTCTGGGTGGCGCCGCCGATGCCGAGCACGTGTTCGCTGTGCAGCGGCCGACCGGGGCGGGCGCTGGCCGGCACGTCGGCGAGGACCCACCAGTCGTCGCCGTACGGCTCCAGGTCGACCCCGGCGCGCAGGCCGTCGCCGTGCCGTTCGACCAGCCCGCCGGCGAGCGCCTCGGCGAGGTCCAGCGGGGCGAGCGCGGCGGCGACCGCCGCCTCGGACTCGGTCTGGTCGCAGATGAAGACCCGGATCAGCGTGGCGAGCGGATCGCGGTCCTCGGTGGCGCGCAGCGCGGCGCGGAAGTCGTTGCGGGCGACCCCACCGGTGGCCTGCGGCCCGAGCCGGTCGGCGATGCCGTTGGAGGTGAAGCCCGCCCGGCTGAGCGCGGTCCGCAGCGCCTCGACGCCGGCGGGGGAGAGCAGCATGTCGTGTCGTTCCACGTCGCCATCCTGCCTCCCGGTTCTGGTCTATCGGTCGGCACCCGGGACATCCATACCGCGAGCTGTATTGATTGGTCGTTATCTCTTTTATGAACATCGATGTGTGGCTAGCATCTGCCCCAACATCCGTCGATGGGCGTCCCGGCGGCCACCAGCCTGTCCGGGCACACCGGTAGGGAGTCAGACGATGTCAGCTCTGCCCGTCCCCCGGCGCCGCGCGATCCGCGCCGTCGCCGTCGCGGCCGCCGCGGCGGCCCTCTCCGTCGCCGCCTCCACCCCCGCCCTCGCCGCCCCCACCGGGGAGGTCCGCGGCGCGTCCGCCCCCGGCGCGATCAGCGGCAGCTACCTGGTCGTGCTCCGCACCGACGCGGTCGGCGCCGCGAACACCCTCGCCGCCCGCACCGCCGTGCCGGACCGCGCCGCCACCCTCGCCAAGCGGTACGGCGGCAGCGTCGCCGACGTCTACAGCGCCGCCCTCACCGGCTTCAGCGCGAAGATGAGCGCCAGCCAGGCCCGCCGGCTTGCCGCCGACCCGGCCGTCGCGTACGTCGAGCAGGACCGGGTGGTCACCGTCCAGGGCACCCAGGCCAACCCGCCGTGGGGCCTGGACCGGATCGACCAGCGCAACCTGCCGCTGAACGCCAGCTACACGTACCCGAACACCGCCTCCAACGTCCGGGCGTACGTCATCGACACCGGCATCCGGACCACCCACGCCGACTTCGGTGGCCGGGCCAGCTGGGGCACCAACACCGTCGACAGCAACAACACCGACTGCAACGGCCACGGCACCCACGTCGCCGGCACCGTCGGCGGCAACGCGTACGGCGTGGCCAAGCAGGTCCGCCTGATCGCGGTGAAGGTGCTCAACTGCTCCGGCAGCGGCAGCACCACCGGCGTGGTGAGCGGCATCAACTGGGTGACCGCCAACGCGGTCAAGCCGGCGGTGGCCAACATGAGCCTCGGCGGCGGCGCCAGCAGCTCCATCGACAACGCGGTGACCAACTCGATCAACTCGGGCATCACGTACGCGGTGGCGGCGGGCAACTCCAGCGCCAACGCGTGCAGCTACTCCCCGGCCCGGGCCGCCGCCGCAATCACCGTCGGCGCCACCACCCGCACCGACGCCCGCGCCTCCTACTCCAACTACGGCTCCTGCGTGGACATCTTCGCGCCGGGGTCGAGCATCCTGTCCGCCTGGCGGACCAGCGACACCGCCACCAACACCATCAGCGGCACCTCGATGGCCTCGCCGCACGTGGCCGGCGCGGCGGCGCTGGTGCTCTCGGCCAACCCGTCGTACACCCCGGCGCAGGTGGCCAGCTACCTGACCACCAACGCCACCCCCGGCAAGGTGACCAGCCCGGGCACGGGCTCGCCGAACCGGCTGCTCTTCGTCGTCAACTGACGGCACCCGTCCGGCGCGGCCCGGTGGACACCACCCCTGTCCACCGGGCCGCGTCCCGTGCGCTAGGCGACCGGATGGACGGGGCGCGGGTCCGCCACCGCGGCCGGCGCCGGCACCGGCGTCGCGGGCCAGGCCCGGACGGGCCCCTCGACGCGGACCGCCACCTCGGCGCCGACTCCGACCGGGTCGGCGTCGTCCCACACCCGGGCGACGACCCGGGTGTCGTCGGCCAGCCGGAGGGCGACCAGCGCGTCGTGGCCGTGGAAGTCGTGCCGCAGCACGGTCGCGGTCACCGCGTCGGCGCCCGGCGCGGTGGCGAGGCGCAGCTGCTCCGGCCGGACCAGCACGGTCACCGGACCGTCAGCCCGGGTACCGGCGATCGACAGGGTGCCCAGGGGCGTGCGTGCGGTACCGCCCGACGCCACCGCGGGCAGCAGCACCGCCTCGCCGACGAACCCGGCCACCCATGGGTCGGCCGGCTCCCGGTAGAGCGTGGTCGGCGCGCCGGACTGCACCACCTGCCCGGACCGCAGCACCACCACCCGGTCCGCCACCGACAGGGCCTCGCCCTGGTCGTGGGTGACCAGCACGGCGGTCGCCCCGTCGGCCCGCAGCGCCTCCCGGACGTCGTGCCGCAGCCCGGCGCGCAGCCCGGCGTCGAGCGCGCTGAACGGCTCGTCGAGCAGCACCAGCGACGGGCGCGGGGCCAACGCCCGGGCCACCGCGACCCGCTGCTGCTGGCCGCCGGAGAGCTGGTGCGGCATCCGGTCGCCGTAGCCGGCCAACCCGACCAGGGTCAGCACCTCGTCCACCCGGTCGCCCCGCCGGTCGGCGCGGTCCAGCCCGTACGCGATGTTCGCCGCCACGCTCAGGTGCGGGAAGAGGGCGCCCTCCTGCGGCACCACGGCGATCCGGCGGCGGTGCGCCGGCAGGTGCCGACCCGGGCCGGCCACCTCGCGCCCCTCGACGACGATCCGGCCGGCGTCGAGGCGTTCGAAGCCGGCCAGGCAGCGCAGCAGCGTGGTCTTGCCGCAGCCGGACGGGCCGAGGACCGCGGTCAGCGCGCCCGCCGGAACGGTCAGGTCGATCCCGTCCAGGGCGGTCACCCGGCCGTACCGCTTGACCACTCCGGTCAGTGTCACCTCGCTCATCGGTCCTCCTTGTCGAGCAGGCCGCCCCGGGCGACCAGCCACCAGGTGGGCAGTGCCGAGATGACCACCAGCAGCGCCGCGTAGGGGGCGGCGGCCGCGTACGCCCCGACGGAGGTGGCCGTCCACAGCTCGGTGGCCAGGGTGTCGGTGCCGGTGGGGCGCAGCAGCAGGGTGGCGGGGAGTTCCTTCATGCCGGTGAGGAAGACCAGCGCCGCCCCCGCGCCGATCCCGGGCAGGGTCAGCGGCAGGGTCACCGTGCGCAGCACGGCCAGCGGCCCGCGCCCCAGCGAGCGGGCCACCTCCTCCAGGCCGGGTGGGGCCTGGGCGGCGGCGCCGGCCACCGCGCCGACGGCCAGCGGCAGGAAGAGCGTCGCGTACGCCAGCGCCAGCAGCCACGGCGTCTGGTACAGCGGATACGCCACGCTGATACCGAAGAAGATCAGCGACAGCCCGATCACCACGCCGGGCAGAGCGTGGGCCAGGTAGGCGAGCCGGTCCAGCACGGTGGCCAGCGGGCCGGGGGCGCGCGCGGTGAGCAGTCCCAGCGGCAGGGCCAGCAGCATGGTCAGCGCGGCGCCGGCCAGCGACAGCCAGAGCGAGTTGCCGGCGGCGGTGGCCACCTCGCCGAGCGCGCCAGGGCGGGACACCCCGCTGACCAGCCGACGGGCCAGGCTCACCGCCGGCACGCCGAGCGCCAGCGCGCCCACCGCGAGCAGCGCGGCGAGGGCGGGCCAGCGGACCGGGCCGAGGCGCAGCCGGGCGGCCGGACGGCGGGCGCCGCCGAGCCGGGCGTACCGGGCGCCGCGCCGCCGGGTGGCGGTCTCCCCGGCCAGCAGCAGCATGGTCAGCACCACCAGCACGCTGGAGAGCACCAGCGCGCCGGTGCGGTCGAAGCCCAGGTCGAAGGCGACGAAGATGGCCCGGGTGAAGGTGTCGGCGCGCAGGATCGACACCGCCCCGAAGTCGGCCAGCACGTAGAGCGCGACCAGCAGCGCCCCGGCGGCGGTCGCCGGCCGGATCTGGCGCAGCGTGACGTCGGTGAAGGTGCGCCAGCCGCCCCGGCCCAGCGAGCGGGAGACCTCCTCCTGGGCCGGGTCCGCGCCGCGCAGCGCCGCCGCGACCGGCAGGAAGACGTACGGGTACGAGCAGAGGGTCAGCACCAGCGCGGCCGGCCAGAACCCCTCCAGCCGGTCGAAGAGCGAGACCCAGGCGAACGCGGCGATGTAGGTGGGCACGGCCAGCGGCAGCGCGGCGAGCACCGCGAAGACCCGCCGGCCGGGCAGGTCGGTGCGGGTGACCAGCCAGGCGGCGCCGACGCCGAGCAGCACGCAGGCGGTGGTGACGACGGCGGCCAGCCCGAGGCTGCGCACCGCGAGCAGCCCGACCCGCTCGGTCCACAGCTCGGCGACGATCCGCTCGGCCCCCGCCTCGGCGGTGCGTACCGCGAGATAGACCAGGGGGATCAGGGCCACGGCGACCGCGGCGGTCGAGGCCGCGAGCAGCGTCGGGCGCGGCGCCAGCCGCCGCAACGACCCGGGTCCGCCGAAGCGGGCCGGCCCGGAACGGGCCGGCCCTGCGCCGGAGGTGGTGGTCGGGGCGGTCAGGGTACGAGCCCCGAGTCCTTGATCAGGCCGATCGTGGCGTCCAGCGTGTCCAGGTCGTTGAGGTCGATGTCCGGGCTGTCCAGGTCGGCCAGGGGCGGTACGCCGGCCGGGGCGGCGACCCCGGTCACCACCGGGTACTCGAAGGTCTGCTCGGCGAAGTACCGCTGCGACTCCGGGTTGAGCAGGAAGTCCACGAAGGCCTTCGTGTCCGGGTCGGTGGCGGAGCGCTTGAGCACGCCGACGCCCGCGACGTTGACCAGCGCGCCGGTGTCCCCGCCGGGGAAAAAGTGCAGCTTCGCCTTCAGCGCGTCCGGCGTGGTGCCCTTCTCCTTGGCCACCTCGCCGAGGTAGTAGTGGTTGACCAGGCCGACCGGGATGGCACCCCGGTCGACGTCCTCCACGATCTTGACGTTGTTGTCCCGGATCTGCGGCTCGTTGGCCTTGAGACCGGCGAGGAAGTCCTTGGCCTTCTGGTCGCCGTGCTGAACCCGGATCGCGGTGACGAACGCCTGGAAGGAGGCGTTGGTCGGGGCGAGGCCGATCTTGCCCTTCCACTTCGGGTCGGTCAGCTCGAAGACCGACTTCGGCAGCTCGGCGGCGGGGACGGCGTCGGCGTTGTAGGCGAGCACCCGGGAGCGGGCGCTGACGCCGACCCACTGGCCGTTGCGGGACCGGTAGGACTGCGGGACCTTCTCCAGGTCGGCGGCGGGCAGCGGGGCGAACATGTCCCGCTTGGCGACCGCGCCGAGGGCGCCGGCGTCCTGGGCGAAGAAGGCGTCGGCCGGGGACTTGCCGCCCTCCTCGACCAGCTGGGCGGCGAGCTGGGCGGTGGTGGCGTACCGGGTCTTCACGGTGATGCCGGTCTGCGCGGTGAACCGGTCGAGCAGCGGCTTGACCAGCTGCTCGTTGCGTCCGCTGTAGACGGTGATGCTCTTGTCGCCGGGCTTGCCGGGGTCGGCGGCGTTGTCCTCGCCGGAGCCGCAGGCGACCAGGCCGATCGAGAGCAGGCCGGCGGCGAGGGCGGCCGCGAGGGACCTGCGGGCGGTGACGGTCACGGCGGCACTCCTTCGGCTCCGGCCGGCGGGCCCTCCGCCGACGGGGGAGAAGTTAGCACAGCCTAACCTTGGTGTCCCTGTGGGGCCGGTGCCCACCCGGGGAGTCGGCGCCGCGCCGGCCGCGCCGACCGGCAGGATGGGCCCATGACGCTCTCGCTGCCCATCGACCCCGAGGCCAACCGGCTGCTCGAGCGCAGCCCGCTGGCCCTGCTCACCGGCATGGTCCTCGACCAGCAGATCCCGCTCGAGAAGGCGTTCACCTCGCCGTACGTGCTGGCGCAGCGGCTGGGGCATGAACCGGACGCCCGGGAGCTGGCCGAGTACGACCCCGAGGCGCTGGTCGAGGTCTTCGCCCGGCCGCCGGCGCTGCACCGCTTCCCGAAGGCGATGGCCGCCCGGGTCCAGCAGGTGTGCCAGGTGCTGGTCGACCGGTACGACGGCGACGCCGCCCGGCTCTGGTCGGACGTCGCCGACGGTCGGGAGCTGCTGCGCCGGATCGGCGAGCTGCCCGGCTTCGGCCGGCAGAAGGCGCAGATCTTCGTGGCCCTGCTCGGCAAGCGGTACGACGTGCGCCCGGACGGCTGGCGGGAGGCCGCCGGCGGGTACGGCGAACCGGACGCGTACCGGTCGGTGGCCGACATCACCGACCCGGAGTCGCTGCGCCGGGTGCGCGAGTTCAAGCAGGCCGCGAAGGCGGCGGCCAAGGCGGCGAAGGGCTGACGCAACCGGCCCGCGTGCCGGCTCGTTGAGATCCGCGACGGCGGCGACGGGTGGGCGATGACGAACGGGCGGGGCGCGGCGCTGCTGCGGGGCGCCATCAGCTCGCCGCGCGCCACGTTCCTGGAGCTCTTCTTCGACCTGGTCTTCGTCTTCGCGCTGACCCGCGTCTCGCGGCGGTTGATCGACGACGTGTCGGCCAACCCGCCGGACGTGGTCCGTCAGGCGGCCCAGACCGTGCTGCTGTTCCTCGCGCTGTGGCTGGTCTGGTCGCTGACCGCCTGGGTGACCAGCCGGTACGAGCCGGAGCAGAGCGTGATCCAGTTCGTGGTGGTCGCCTCCATGTTCGCCAGTATGGTGATGGCCGTCGCGCTGCCCCGGGCGTTCGCCGAGCGGGCGCTGTTGTTCGCGGTGGGCTACGTGGCGATCCAGGTCGGCCGGCCGCTGCTGCTCACCCTGGTCCTGGGCGGGCACCCGCGCCGGGCGGTCACCGGACGCATCATGCTCTGGTCGGCGGTCGGGGCGGTGCCCTGGCTGCTCGGCGCGCTGCTGCCGCCGGCCCAGGAGGTGCTGTGGACGCTCGCCCTGGCCTGGGACTACGCCGGGCTGGCGCTCGGCTGGCCGGTGCCGGGGCGCGGGACGGTGCGCACCTCGGGCTGGGCGGTGATGGGGGAGCACCTGGCCGAGCGGTACCAGCAGTTCTTCCTGATCGCGCTCGGCGAGACGATCCTGGTCATCGGAATGACCGCCAGCGTGGGCGACTTCACGGCAGGCCAGGCGCTCGGCTTCACCCTGTCGTTCGTCACCACCGCGCTGCTGTGGCGGATCTACTTCCACCGGGCGGGGCACGTGCTGACCGAGGCGATCAGGGTGGCCCGCTCGCCGGGGGTGCTGGGGGAGTCGGCGAGCTGGACGCACCTGCTGATCGTGGGCGGTGTGCTGCTCACCGGCGTGGGCTACGAGCTGGTGATCGCCCACCCGTCCGGGCGTACCCCGCTGGGCTGGGCGGTGTTCGTGGCGGGTGGCCCGGCGATCTTCCTGGTCGCCCGGGCCCGCTTCGAGTACGAGATCTTCGGGCGGGTGTCGCGCAGCCGGGTGGTCGGGGCGGTGCTCCTGCTCGGGCTGGTCCCGATGGCGTCGTGGCTGCCGCCGGTCGGCCTGCTCGCGCTGAGCGCGGTGGTGCTGGCCGGGATCGCCGTCGCCGACGCCGTGCGGGCCTACGGCCGTCCCCCCGAACGACCCGCGTCACCCCTGTGACGTGCGGGCGCAGGCCCGGCCGGTCTCAGGCGGCGGTCGGGCGGGAGAGCGCGGCCAGCGCCCGCCGCACGTCGGCCAGGGAGACGGTGGCGGAGTCGTCCAGGTCGGCCAGCCCGGCCTCGATCCACTGCCGCATCAGCGTGGTGACGCCGATGCCCCGGGCGTCGGCGGCCTTGCGGACCCGCTCGTACGTCTCCACCGGCAGGCGCACCGAGCGGCTGACCATCGGCACGTCGCTGTCGGGGGTGGGCAGTTCCACCGGCTGGCTCTCGTCGATCAGGTCGGCGAACGCGTCGTCGCCGCCGTGGAACCGCTTGGTCGCCTCGTCACGGTTCATCGTGACCGCCTCCTCGTCGGCGATCCCTCCGCACGGCCTCGTCGTAGCGCTTGGCCTCGACGTCGCTCAGGTCGCGGGCGGAGAGGATGTCCCAGTCGTTGTCGGTGCCGTCGGCCTCGGCGAGCAGCACGGCCAGCCGCCTGCCGCGGCGGTTCGCCGCGTAGACGACCATCACGTCGTCGCCCAGGTGCCGGATCACCCGGCGGGTGCTGTGCAGGGCCTCCCAGACTTCCCCGGGCGTGACGTCGTAGACCCGCAGGTTGGCCAACGCCTCGTCGGTGAAGCTGAACCGGCTGCCCACGCGCGGAGCGTACCACGAGCGTAACACGCGTTCCGCTGAGTCGATTTTCGCTGATCACGGCCGGGGAGTGACAGGATGGGTCGTAATCCCCTCGAGGAGGTCCGTGGTGAAGCGTCAGGCGTACCAGCCGATTCTGATCACCGACGCCTCGCGCAGCCAGGACGACCAGCTCAGCAGCCGGCAGAAGCGGTACGTGCTGATGATGGGCATCCGGGTGGCCTGCGTGATCGTCGGTGCGATCCTGGTCGGCGCGAAGGCCCCTCTGCTCTGGCTCTGGCTGCCGCTCTGCGGCGTCGGGATGGTGCTCATCCCGTGGCTGGCGGTGCTGCTGGCCAACGACCGCCCGCCGAAGGAGCAGCACCGGTTGGCGGCGAAGTTCCAGCCCAACCGGCGCGACGAGACCCCGCCGATGAGCCTGACCGCCGAGGAACGGCCGCACAAGGTCATCGACGTCGAACCCTGACCGCCGGAGGCGCCGGACCCTCCGGTCCGGCGCCCGCCCGCGTCATTGCCCCCGTTCGCGTCATGCCGGGTTCGCCTCGTGTGGCGTCCGCGGTTCAGGCCGTCGGCCGGGCGCCCACCGTCGAGACGGCCAGCGCGCCGAGGTCGCCGGCCCGGCCCAGCGCGCCCCGGGGCTCCGCGCCGCCCAGCCAGGCGGTCAGCAGGCCCGCCGCGAAGGCGTCCCCCGCGCCGGTGACGTCCACCACCGCGACCCGCCGGGCTGGCGCCACGCTGACCGTCGCGCTCCGGTCGACCCAGACCGCGCCGGCCTCGCCCCGCTTCACCACCACCCGCCGGGCCGACGCCGACAGCGCCCGCGCCTGCGCCCCCGGGTCCAGCCCACCGGCCAGCACACCCGCCTCGTCCGCGTTGACCAGCAGCAGGTCGACGTCGCGTACCCAGGACAGGAAGGCCGCCGCGCCGACCCGCCGCAGCGGCGCCGCGGAGGCCGCGTCGACGCTGGTGGTGAGCCCTTGCGCCCGGGCGGCGGCCAACGCCGCCAGCCCGGCCGGTCGCGACGCGGCGTCCAGCAGGCAGTACCCGGACAGGTGCAGGTGCCCGGCGTCGGGCGCCGCGGCCAGCGCCCGCTCGACGTGCCCGACCGTCAGGCGCAGGTTCGCGCCACGTTCGGTGACCATCGTGCGTTCCCCGGCGGTGGCGAGCACGATCACCGTGCCGGTGGCGGCGCCCGGGTGCACCTCGACCGCGCACGTCACGCCGACCCGCTCCAGCTCGGCCACCCGGTCCCGCCCGGCGCTGTCGTCACCGACCGCGCCCACCAGCGTCACCGGAACGCCCTGCGCGGCGATCCACGCCGCGGTGTTCGCGGCCTGACCGCCCCCGCTGACCTGGATGGCCGCCGGGGTGTCCGAGCCGGTGGCCAGCGGCCCGGCGAGCACCGCCACCACGTCGGTGATCAGGTCACCGACCACGACCACCCGGGACGGGCCGGTCATGCCGGGGAGTCGGTGCGGCGGGTGGCCGCGGCGACGGCGATCCGGGCCGCCAGGTCGGCGTTGCGCAGGATGATCCGCACGTTCACCGCCAGGCTGGCGCCCTCGGTGGCCGAGTGGAAGTGGGCCAGCAGGAACGGGGTCACCGCCTTGCCGGTCACCCCCTCACGGCCGAGCCGGGCGAGGCCCTCGGCCAGGGTCCGGTCGTGCAGCGCCGGATCGAGCTGCTCGTCGGTCGGCAGCGGGTTGGCCACGATCAGCCCGCCGCCGTGCACGCCCTGCTGCTCCCGGGCGGCCAGCACGTCCGCCACCTGCTCCGGGGAGTCCACCGACCAGTCCAGGTCGAAGCCGGCGTCGGTGAGGTAGAAGCCCGGGAAGCGCCGGGTGCGGTAACCGACCACCCCGACGCCGAGGGTCTCCAGCCGCTCCAGCGTCGCGCCCACGTCGAGGATCGACTTGACCCCGGCGCAGACCACCGCGATCGGCGTCCGGGCCAGGGTGACCAGGTCGGCGGACTCGTCGAAGGTCTGCGCGGCCTCCCGGTGCACGCCGCCCAGCCCGCCGGTGGCGAAGACGCCGATCCCGGCCGCCGCGGCGACCGCGCTGGTCGCGGCCACCGTGGTGGCGCCGTCCGCGCCGGTGGCGGCGGCCACCGCCAGATCGCGTACGGAGAGCTTGCTCACTCCGTCGACGGTGGCGAGGCGGGTCAGCTGCGCGTCGTCGAGCCCCACCACCAGCTCGCCGCCGACCATGCCGATGGTGGCCGGCACCGCGCCGGCCTCCCGTACGGCCCGCTCGATCTGGCGGGCCACTCGCAGGTTGTCCGGTCGGGGCAGACCGTGCGAGACGATGGTGCTCTCCAGGGCGACGACGGGTCGGCCGTCGCGCAGGGCGTCGGCGACCTCGGCGCCGAGACGGGTGTGAAAGTTGGTCACCTCCGTTACCGTACGGGCCGCCCTCGGGTGGGCTGCGGTGGACCGCCCCCCACCGACCTGCCAAACTAAAAAGTTGGAGGTGTCAACAGTGAGCACACAGATTCTCGAACGGCCGGAGCTGAAGGACGCGGACACCGGTCCGGAGATGTTCCACTACGTCCGCAAGGAGAAGATCGCCGAAAGTGCCGTCATGGGCACCTACGTGGTGGCGCTCTGCGGCGAGACGTTCCCGGTGACCAAGGCCGCCAAGCCCGGCTCGCCGGTCTGCCCGAAGTGCAAGGAGATCTACGACTCGTACGGTGAGTGATCCGCGGCGGCCGGTCCGGCCGCCCACGTACCCTTCGGCGGTGTGACGACCTCCACCGCCCTGCTCTTCGCCGACCTGACCGGGGTGGCGGTCTTCGCCGCCTCCGGGGCCTCGGCGGCGGTGGCCAAACGGCTCGACCTCTTCGGCGTCGTCTTCGTGGGATTCGTCGCCGCCCTCGGCGGCGGGATCGTCCGCGACCTGGCCATCGACGAGGTGCCGCCGCTGGCCTTCGCCGACTGGCGCTACGCCACCACCGCCGCGGTCACCGCCGCCGCCGTGTTCTGGCTGCACCCCCAACTGGCCCGGCTGCGCACCACCGTGCTGGTGCTGGACGCGGCGGGCCTGGGGCTGTTCACCGTCACCGGCACGCTCAAGGCGCTCGACGCACAGGTGCCGCCGGTCGGCGCCTGCGTGATCGGCATGCTCACCGCCATCGGCGGCGGGCTCGGCCGGGACCTGCTCACCGCCGAGATCCCGGTGGTGCTGCGCCGGGAGATCTACGCGGTGGCCGCGCTGGCCGGCGCGATCGCGGTGGCCCTGCTCGACGCGGCCGGCCGCGCCACCACCCTCCCCCTGACCGCGGCGGCGGTGCTGGTCGTCGCCCTGCGGCTGATTGCGCTGCGGCGACGCTGGTCGGCCCCGGTGGCCACGATGCGC
Organism: Micromonospora sp. CPCC 205739; assembly: GCF_036906795.1. Taxonomy (NCBI): domain Bacteria; kingdom Bacillati; phylum Actinomycetota; class Actinomycetes; order Micromonosporales; family Micromonosporaceae; genus Micromonospora; species Micromonospora sp. CPCC 205739. Next base: position 113,699 of record NZ_JBAKHS010000010.1, read on the forward strand.
CCCCCGAAGACCGGGGTCCGCGGCCCCCAGACCTGACCCACCCGCCGCCGTCTCCTCCCCGACGCCTGCCTGGCCCGCCTTGCCCCGCCTCGCGGCGTGTCGGGGTGTCGGCGGGCCGGGACGCCCCGACACGCCGCAGAGGGGGTCGGGCGGGGCGCGGGCGGGGGTGGCGGATGTGACCAGCGTGGCGTCGAGTGGGGCGAGCGGCCCGCGCTGGTTATGCTGAGTCGGCCTTCGCGGCATCTTCTGCGCGGAGGCGTTTTCATGGGCGGCGGTACCGTGGCCCTCGGCCGGGGTCCGCCATGTGCGGTCGGAGAGGAGCTTGGCGTGGCAGCCCGGTTGCCGGCGCTCGAGACGTTCCCGCCCCTGCGCGCCTGGCAACGCAAGGCGATGGTGGAGTACCTGCGCCGCCGCACCGAGGACTTCACCGCGGTCGCCACCCCCGGCGCCGGCAAGACCACCTTCGCCCTGCGGATCGCCGCCGAGCTGCTGGTGGACGGCACCGTCGAGGCGGTCACCGTGGTGGCCCCGACCGAGCACCTGAAGACCCAGTGGGCGAACGCCGCCGCGCGGGTCGGCATCCAGCTCGACGCCGCGTTCCGCAACGCCGATCTGCACTCCTCCGCCGACTTCCACGGCGCGGTGGTCACCTACGCGCAGGTCGGCATGGCCCCGCAGGTGCACCGGCGGCGCACCATGACCCGGCGCACGCTGGTCATCCTCGACGAGATCCACCACGCGGGCGACTCCCGCTCCTGGGGCGACGGGGTCAAGGCCGCCTTCGAGCCCGCGGTACGCCGGCTGATGCTGACCGGTACGCCCTTCCGCTCCGACGACAACCCCATCCCGTTCGTCAGCTACGAGCGCGGCGGCGACGGGCTGCTGCGCTCCCGCGCCGACTCGGTCTACGGCTACTCCGACGCGCTGCGCGACGGCGTCGTCCGGCCGGTGCTCTTCCTGGCGTACTCGGGGGAGACCCGGTGGCGTACCAACGCCGGTGACGAGCTGGCGGCGCGGCTGGGCGAGCCGATGACGCAGGACCTGGTCGCGCAGGCCTGGCGGACCGCCCTGGACCCGGCCGGGGACTGGATGCCGCAGGTGCTCCGGGCCGCCGACGCGCGGCTGACCGTGCTGCGCAACGCCGGCATGCCGGACGCCGGCGGTCTCGTCATCGCCAGCGACCAGCAGAACGCCCGCTCGTACGCGAAGCTGATCGAGCAGGTGACCGGCGAGAAGGCCGCGGTGGTGCTCTCCGACGACGTGGGGGCGTCCGCCCGGATCGCGACGTTCGCGGCGTCCGAGCAGCGTTGGCTGGTCGCGGTGCGGATGGTGTCCGAGGGCGTCGACATCCCCCGGCTGGCGGTCGGCGTCTACGCGACCAGCGCCAGCACCCCGCTCTACTTCGCCCAGGCGATCGGCCGTTTCGTGCGGGCCCGCCGGCCCGGGGAGACCGCCTCGGTCTTCGTGCCCAGCGTGCCGCACCTGCTCGGGCTGGCCAGCGAGATGGAGGCCGAGCGGGACCACGTGCTCGGCAAGCCCAAGGACCGCGAGGGCTTCGACGACGACCTGCTGGAGCGCGCCCAACGCGACGACCAGGCCAGCGGGGAGCTGGAGAAGCGCTTCACCGCGCTCTCGGCCACCGCCGAGCTGGACCAGGTCATCTTCGACGGCGCGTCCTTCGGCACCGCCGCCCAGGCGGGCACCCCGGAGGAGGAGGAGTACCTCGGCCTGCCCGGTCTGCTCACCGCCGACCAGGTCTCCATGCTGCTCACCAAGCGGCAGGCCGAACAGCTCGCCGCGCAGCGCCGGCGGGCGGCCACGCGGACCGCTGAGCCGGCCGCTGAGGCCCCGGCGGCGCCGGCCGCACCACTGAGTGCCGCCCAGCGCCGGGTGGCCCTGCGCCGCCAGCTGAACGCCCTGGTGGCGGCCCGGCACCACCGCACCGGTCAGCCCCACGGCAAGATTCACGCCGAGCTGCGCCGCCTCTGCGGCGGCCCCCCCAGCGCCCAGGCGACGATCGAACAACTGGAAGAACGGATCGCCACCGTCCAGACCCTCTGACCCCACCCACCCGCCCCGCCCCCGAAGCCCGCGCAGTTTCTGAGAAAGCGTGGCCATTCGGCGCGTCGAGGCCACGCTTTCCGTGAAAGTGCGCGGGGCGCGGGGCATACAAGAAGCCGGCCGGGAGCCCCTTGGGGCTCCCGGCCGGCTATGTCGTCGTTGTGTGGTTGCGGATTCAGTTCGCCATCAGATCGGCGCCACGCCAGCTGAACTCCGGGTCCGTCGCGTACTTCACGGTGATCTTCACGAGATCCTCCGCGTACTTGTTCGCGTGGTGCCCACAGAACACCAGCTCGCTCCCACCCGCCAGAGTGATCCGGAGCTTGCCGGCAGCATTGCAGCGGTCGCACCGTTCATCGGCGGCTGGGGGAGCCACCGTCTCGGGCGGCGGCGTGAGGGTCGGGGTCATCGCCTTCCTCCTCTGGTCGTCACCGATGAACACTCTCTTCGGTCGTTGCTCACCCATCGTGCAACACCCTCGTCGGGCCCTGCCTTCCCTGTGTGCCCGCGGGCGACCGAGGTCACACCTGGCAGGGAGACAGTGTGCCGTCTGCCAAGGGTGCCACGTCAACGATCACAAACGGGCAACCGACCGATCACCTTTGAGTGTTCTACGGCTGGTGATCAAACCGACACGGCTGGTTGACGTGCAGGGGTCAGTCCAGGTAGTCGCGGAGCACCTGGGAACGGGACGGGTGACGCAGCTTGGACATGGTCTTGGACTCGATCTGCCGGATCCGCTCCCGGGTCACCCCGTACACCTGGCCGATCTCGTCCAGGGTGCGCGGCTGACCGTCGGTCAGGCCGAAGCGCAGGCGTACCACGCCCGCCTCGCGCTCGGAGAGCGTCTGCAGCACCTGCTGGAGCTGGTCCTGCAGCAGCGAGAAGGAGACGGCGTCGACCGCGACGACGGCCTCGGAGTCCTCGATGAAGTCACCGAGCTGGCTGTCGCCCTCGTCGCCGATCGTCTGGTCCAGCGAGATGGGCTCCCGGGCGTACTGCTGGATCTCCAGCACCTTCTCCGGTGTGATGTCCATCTCCTTGGCCAGCTCCTCCGGGGTGGGCTCGCGGCCCAGGTCCTGGAGCAGCTCGCGCTGGATCCGCCCGAGCTTGTTGATCACCTCGACCATGTGCACCGGGATGCGGATGGTGCGGGCCTGGTCGGCCATGGCCCGGGTGATCGCCTGCCGGATCCACCAGGTGGCGTACGTGGAGAACTTGTAGCCCTTGGTGTAGTCGAACTTCTCGACCGCGCGGATCAGGCCCAGGTTGCCTTCCTGGATCAGGTCCAGGAACGCCATGCCGCGCCCGGTGTAGCGCTTGGCCAGCGAGACCACCAGGCGGAGGTTGGCCTCCAGCAGGTGGTTCTTGGCGCGCTCGCCGTCGCGGGAGATCCAGCCCAGGTCCCGCTGCATGTCGCGGGTGAGCTTCTCCTCACCCTCCTCGGCCGCGCGCAGCCGCTCGGCGGCGTAGAGCCCGGCCTCGATCCGCTTGGCGAGCTCCACCTCCTGCTCCGCGTTCAGCAGCGGGACCTTGCCGATCTGCTTGAGGTACGCCCGGACGGAGTCGGCCGAGGCGGTCAGCTCGGCGTCGCGACGCGCCTGCTTGAGCGCCTCGGACTCCTCGTCGTCCCACTCGAAGTCGTTGTCCGTGGCGGAGCTGGCCGCGTCGGCCTCGGCGGCCTGGGTCAGCTCGGCCGGCTCCTCGACCACCACGTCCTCGATCGCGGCCGCGAGCTCCTCGGGGTCGATCTCGCCCTCGGCGCCCTCGCCCTTGGCCTTGCCGGCGGTGGCCTTGGTGGCCTTGCCGGCCGCGGCCACCGTCGCCTTGGTGGCGCGGGTGGACTTGGTCGCCTTGGCGGCCGGCGCGGTGGCCTTGGCGGCCACCTCGGCGGTGGTGGCGGCCTTGCGCGGGGCCGCCTTGCGCGGGGCGGGCGCCGGGGCCTCGTCCGCAGCGGGCGCCTGCTTGGGGGCGGGCGCGGCGGCCTTCTTGGTGGTCTTGGCGGTGGTGGCGCGGGAGGCCGGGGTGGCGGACCGGGCGGCGGCGACCCGGCGACGGGTGCTGGCCGAGCCGTCGACGACCACGGTCACCCCCGCCTCGGAGAGCGCCCGCAGGATCTTCTTGGCCTGGGCCGGGGTCACCTCAGCGGACTCGACGGTGCGCGCGAGCTGGGCCGACGTCAACTGACCACCGGCGCTCTGCGCGTGGGCGATCAGGGTGTCGGTGAGCGAGCGAACGTCGGCGCCGGTCTGGCGGGGTTCTGTCACGAATGACCTTCCGGAGGCGAAGAGCGAGCACGGCCGGGTCGTCCGGCGCAGCGTGGGGCGACCGTGCCGGACGATGTCGTTGAGGGACCCCCGTGTCCCGGGCCGGCCGTCCGGCGGCGGTCCGTGGCGCGTGGGCAGGGTGAATTGTAACGCCGTCTGCGGCGATCATCCTGCGGCGCACGGCGTACCGGCGGCGGGGACCGCCGATTCGGCGCAGATGTGGACTTTGTAAGGATGATACCTGCGCGCACGGCGGGACGTCCCGATCGTGCGGGAAGGGGACAAACCATGACTCGTTCGGCGCCGGCGCCGGCCGAACTGCTCACCATCGCGATCGATGTCGCCCGGCAGGCCGCGGCCACCGCGCACCGGATGCGCGCCGAGGGGGTCTCGGTCGCCGCGACCAAGAGCACCGTCACGGACGTGGTCACCGCCGCGGACCGCGCCGTCGAGCGCCAGGTCCTCGACGCGCTGCACCGGGTACGCCCCGACGACGCGGTCCTCGGCGAGGAGTACGGCGCGGGGGCCGGCGGGACGGCGAACGGGGTGCGGTGGATCGTCGACCCGATCGACGGCACCGTCAACTACCTCTACGGGCTGCCGTACTGCGCGGTGTCGCTGGCCGCGGAGGTCGACGGCGAGGTGGTCGCCGGGGTGGTGCGCAACGTGTTCACCGGCGAGGAGTGGACCGCCACCGCGGGCGGCGGCGCCTGGCGCGACGGCCGGCGGCTGAGCTGCTCCACCGAGGCGGACCTGGGGCAGGCGCTGGTCGCCACCGGATTCGGCTACGACCCGGCGCGCCGCTCGCACCAGGCCCGGGTGGTGGCCGAGCTGATCCCGCACGTGCGCGACATCCGCCGGCTCGGCGCCGCCGCGCTGGACCTCTGCCTGGCCGCCGAGGGGCGGGTGGACGCCTACTACGAGAAGGGGCTGGCCGCCTGGGACCTGGCCGCCGGCGGCCTGGTCGCCGCCGAGGCGGGGCTGCGGGTCTCCGGCCTGCGCGGCCTGCCTGCCGGCCCGGACCTGGTGATCGCCGCGCCGCCGGCGCTGTACGCACCGCTGCACGACCGGCTCGCCGACCTGGACGCCTCCGGGGGCCCCTGACCGCCCGGCCGGGCCCACGCCGGCCTTGGGCTTCGGCGACTCCTGAACGTCCGGACCTGGCCGACGCGGGCCGGTCCGTTCGGCGACAGCGAAACGGCGGTGTCCCGGGGGACACCGCCGTTTCGGTCACATCAGTCCGGTCTGCCCGCCGGCCCGGCCGGCGGGGCGGTCACTTCTCGACCGGCATGGGGCAGGAGCCGGTCGGCGCCTGGGGTGCGCCCAGGTCGCCCAGGGACTGGTTCACCTCGGTGGTGGTGGCCAGCTGCTGGAAGCCGTTGCCGAGGACCACGTCGACCACGTCGTCCTTGCGGTTCGGGTCGTAGTCCCGCTCGGCGTTGTTCAGGAAGTAGGCCCGCAGCAGGTGGGCGGAGCCGACGCCCTTCGGCCCGAAGCGCAGCACCGCGACGTCGTCGATGCCCTTCTTCGCGTTGCCCTCCTTCTTGACCTGGAACTTCCGGTTGCGGAAGTCGTCGGCGATGTTGCCGGCGAGGCCGATCTGGTCGGTGGCGTTGTAGACGTTGATCTTCACGTCCTTCGGCTCGCGCAGCCTGGTGTCGGCGAGCGGCCAGCCCTCGGGGCAACCGCCGGCCGCGCCCGCCTCGCCCTGCGTGTCCCGCACCAGGGCGACGACGACGAAGACCAGGGCGACGACCGCCAGCAGACCGACGACAACGAGTGCTCGCACTCGCGCAAAGCTCATCAGGGTGCTCCCCGGACAGTGGTGGGTGGCGGCGGGCACCGGCGGTCGGGCCGCCCCGCCGGCCGTCGAGTACGCCGCTGAGGTTAACGGTTGTCCGACCGTCGCGTGGAAACAGCCCGACATACCGGCGCGCCATCCGAGAAGCGGGTACTACTACCCCTATCTTCGTGTCGCCTGAGTCACATTGGGAACAACTCGGGGTGCTGGGGCGTACATCTTGGCCACGAGGGCGGTATACATGCCTCGCCCGAGGGGGGTAAGGTTCCGCGCTCGCTGGGGTAGGCCCCTGGCGGCCCTCGGCCCAAACGGCCTTCGGTCGGGTGACCGACAGAAAGGTGGCCGGCCAGTGGGAACCGAAACAGCGTCGTCCGGCGTTACAACCGGAAGCGACAATATCGATATGGGAGAGTGAACCGATGGCCACCGACTACGACGCCCCGCGTCGCGACGAGGTCGACCTCGGCGAGGACAGCCTGGAAGAGCTCAAGGCCCGGCGGGTCGACTCACAGTCGGGCGCCGTGGACGTCGACGAGGCCGAGGTGGCCGAGAGCTTCGAGCTGCCCGGCGCCGACCTGGCCGACGAGGAGCTGACCGTCAAGGTCCTGCCGATGCAGCAGGACGAGTTCCGTTGCGGCCGCTGCTTCCTGGTCCACCACCGGAGCCAGCTGGCGGTGGAGCGCAACGGCGAGCTGATCTGCCGCGAGTGCGTCTGACCCCGACCCGCACATCGGCGGCGGCCTCCACGACGGGGCCGCCGCTGCCCGAGCTGCCGTGCGGGGGCGGCGGGGAGCTGCTTGACTCGTAACGGGCGGCACCACGCTGACGGGAGGTCGGGCGCATGAGTGAACGCGACGAGCGGGCCGGCGGGCCGGCACAGGGGCCGGCGGCCGGATCGCCCGGCGCCGGGGCGGGGGCCCCGGCAGCGCCGGCGGCCACGACGCGTTCGGAGACCGGCGCCACCGAGGGCACGCCGTCCGTGGGGGCCGGCACGCCCGACCCGGCCGATCGGGCCGGTGCGGAGCTCGGCGCCACCGTCGCGGCGCTGACCGCCGACGACATCGAGCCGGCCCGCCGCCGGCAACTGCTCATCCGGCTGGTCGGGCAGGCCCGCACCCGCGGGCTGGCCGACCTGTTCAAGCCGAAGGCCGCGCTGCGCTGGATGACCGACACGGTCGCCGACGTGGCGCCGCACGTACCGGTCCGGGACCTGGCCACGCTGCGCCGGCACTTCCCCGGGCTCGACGACGAGGCGCTGGCCGAGCGCCTCGTCCGCAACGCCTCCCGGGCCACCGCCGGGGTGGGTGCGGCCGGCGGCGGCGTCGCCGCCGTGGAGTGGGTGGCCCCGCCGACCCTGCTCTCGGCGCCCGTGCTGCTGGCCGCCGAGACGGTCGCCGTGGTGGCGATCGAGCTGAAGCTGATCGGCGAGCTGCACGAGGTCTACCACGTGCCGCTGCCCACCAGCGGCAGCCAGCGGGCGATCGCCCTGGTGCAGTCCTGGGCCAGCCAGCGGGGGATCAATCCGATGATGCCCGGGGTGGGCGTCGGCGCGGTGCTCGGCACCGCGGCCCGCAAGGAGCTGCGGGACACCCTGCTCAAGCGGTTCGGGCGCAACCTGACCACGCTCGGCCCGTTCCTCACCGGCGCGGCCGTGGCCAGCTACCTCAACCGACGGGCCACCAGGGCCCTCGCCGACGAGCTGCGCCGGGACCTGCGCCGGCAGGGCGCGACGCTGCCCGGCGGGCGGCGGGCCCTGCCCTGAGCCTCAGGCCGCCTCGCGGGCGGCCATGATCGCGCGGGCCAGCTCGACCGGGTGCCGGGTGCTCACCACCCAGAACGGGGTCGGGTCGGCCGGGTCGTCCAGCACCACCTGCACCGCGCCGGCGATCCAGGGTCGCTGCACCACGAAGGCGAGCGGGTCGGCGCCCACGCCGAGGACCTCGCGCCGCCCGGCCGCGTCCAACGGCACCACGTCCGCCACGTACCGCACCGGCAGGTGGGCGTCGTCCACGAACAGCTCGCCGTCGCGGACGGCCACCCGCACCCGGCCCAGCCACCACAGCCCGGCCACGGTCGCCGGCGGCAGCACCACGAAGGGCAGCCAGGCCCGCAACCCGGGCGCGCCCATCCACAGCTCGGCGGCGAGCAGGCCGGACACGGCCAGCCCGACCACCCAGAGCCACCAGGGCAGAGTCAGCCGTTCGGAGTGCTCCGCGGCCGCCGCGGTGCGCGGGGCCGGGGACGACGGGGAAGGCGACACGCTCACACCTGCGAGGGTACGGCGCGCGGTGGCCGTCCGACCCGGCAGGATGGCAGGGCCACCCCGCGAACCCGACGGAAGAGGAGCATCGTGACCCACGTCGTACCCGTGCCCGTGCGGCAGCTCGACCCGGAGCTGCCGCTGCCCGCGTACGCCCATCCCGGTGACGCCGGCGCCGACCTGGTGGCCGCCGCGGACGTCGAGCTGCCCCCCGGCGGCCGGGCACTGGTCCCGACCGGGGTGGCGCTGGCGCTGCCGGAGGGGTACGTCGGCCTGGTGCACCCGCGCTCCGGCCTGGCCGCCAGGCTCGGCGTGACGGTGCTCAACGCGCCCGGTACGGTCGACGCCGGCTACCGGGGTGAGATCCTGGTCAACCTGATCAACCATGATCGGGACACGCCCGCGAAGATCTCCCGTGGCGATCGCATCGCGCAGCTCGTTGTCCAGCGGGTGGAGCGGGTGGATTTCCAGCCGGTGGCCGAGCTGCCCGGGTCGCGGCGCGGGGCCGGTGGGCACGGCTCGACCGGCGGACACGCCGGTCTGGTGCCGCCGCCCGCAACCGGTCGACGGGAAGATCCCGAGCGGGCGGGCGGGCAGACGGAAGAGGTGGCAGGGTGAGTGCGAACAGCGGAGGGTGGGCGCAGTGATCTTCAGCCGGAAGCGGGCCGACGGCGGGCGGGGTGCCCGTGACGAGCGGGCCGCCGAGGTCCTCGACTCGTACGACACCGAGCCGACGGGCCCGTCGCGCGGTCCGTACGACAGCTCGGAGGCCCCGGACGACGTGCAGCGCCTCGACCTGGGCAGCCTGCACATCCCGGCGGTGCCCGGCGTCGAGGTGCGGGTGCAGGCCGACCCGCAGGGGGTGATCCAGCAGGTCGTGCTGGTGCACGGGGAGAACGCGCTCCAGCTCGGGGTCTTCGCCGCACCCAGGTCCGAGGGCATCTGGGACGAGGTGCGCGAGGAGATCCGCCAGTCCCTCTTCGCCGACGGCGCCGCCGCCCAGGAGGTCGAGGGCGAGTACGGCACCGAGCTGCACGCCCGGGTCCGCACCCCGGACGGCCTGACCGACCTGCGCTTCGTCGGCATCGACGGGCCGCGCTGGATGGTCCGTGGCGTCTACCAGGGTGCCGCCGCCACCGACCCGGCCGCGGCCGGGCCGCTGGCGGAGTGCCTGGACGGCCTGGTCGTGGACCGGGGGCAGGAGGCGAAGCCGGTCCGCGAGCCGCTGCCGCTGCGGCTGCCCCGCGAGGTCGGCGATCAGGCCGCGGAGGGTGAAGCCGGCGCTCCGGCGCCCGCCCCGCGCGAGGCCTGACCGGCTCCACAACGCTGCGCACCCGGGCCCGGCACCGTCCACCGACGGAGCCGGGCCCGGTGTCGTGTGCGGCCGTCGTGGCCTGCTCCGTCGGCCCGGGCGAGCCCGCCCGCCGTCGCGGCGGACGCCGGACCGGTCCGGTGGGCGGGTTCGGCGTACGCTGGCGGGACGGAGCCGGGATCGACCGGGCCGGGCCAGTGCCGGCGCCTGCCGGTCAGCGTGGAGAGGGTGGCGCGGAGGTCATGACGACCGACGAGGGCCGGGTGTCGCTGCGGCGCATCCTGCAGCGGCTCACCGCGAGCGAGGCCGAGATCGAGGCGCAGGAGCTGCAACGGGAGAGCGCCGAGTGCGGCGGGGTGCCGGCCCGGCAGTGCACGCGCGGGCAGGTGGTCTCGGTCGCCGGCCGGCTGCGCACCGTGGTCTACACCCCGCGGACCAACCTGCCCACCCTGGAGGCCGACCTCTACGACGGCAGCGACGTGGTGACCCTGGTCTGGCTGGGTCGGCGGCACATCGCCGGCATCGAGCCCGGCCGGCACGTCACCGCCCGCGGCCGGGTGGCGGTCCGCGACGACCGCAAGGTCATCTACAACCCGTACTACGAGCTGGAGTCGCCGAAGTGACGACGGGACAGCACCCGGCCGCCGCGCCGCAGACGCCCCCAGAGGACGAGGAGCCGCTGCCCAGCCTCGCCGAGCAGATGGCCGAACAGCTCGGCGGCTGGCGGGGGCTGGTCGAGTCCAGCATCCCCGTGGTGGTCTTCGTGCTCGCCAACATCGTGGGCGAGCTGCGGCCGGCCGTGATCGCCTCGGTCGGGGTGGCGGTGCTGATCGCCGGGGCACGGCTGATCCAGCGGCGTCCGGTCCGGCACGCGGTCAACGGATTCTTCGGCATCGCCATCGGCGCCTTCATCGCCTGGCGCACCGGCGACGAGCGCGACTTCTACCTCCCCGGCATCCTCTACGGCATCGCCTACGGGGTGGCCCTGCTGATCTCGGCGGCGATCCGCCAGCCGCTGGTCGGCTGGATCTGGTCGGTGCTGGTCGCCAAGGGGCGCTCCGAGTGGCGCGACGACCCCCGGCTGGTCCGCACCTTCACCCAGCTCACCGTGCTCTGGGGCGTGGTCTGGCTGGCCAAGGTCGGGGTGCAGGCCGGGCTCTACCTCGCCCACCAGGACACCGCGCTGGGCGTGGCCCGGCTCGCGCTGGGCTACCCGCCGTACGCGCTGCTGCTGCTGATCACGGTCTGGACGGTCCGCCGGGTGACCCGGCAGGGCGCGCCGCAGCCGCTCTCCGGCGCCTGACCCCGGCCGCCCGGGGCGCGGCCGGTCCGGCGTGCCGCGGCGGCTCAGCTCCCGCCGCCGCGGGTCCGCTCGACGCTGTCCGGGCCGAGGATCACCGCGCGCACCTGGTCCTCCACCTCGGCGGTGCAGACGAAGATCAGCTCGTCGCCGGCCTCGATCGGGTCGTCCGGGCTGGGCACCAGCACCCGCTTGCCGCGCAGGATCGCCACCAGCGCGGCGTCCCGGGGGATCGGCACCGCGTGGATCGGCTGGCCGACGTAGGGCGCGGTCGGCGGCAGGGTGATCTCCACCAGGTTCGCCTCGCCCTGCCGAAAGGTCATCAGCCGGACCAGGTCGCCGACGGTGACCGCCTCCTCGACCAGCGCGGCCATCACCCGCGGCTTGCTGACCGCCACGTCGACGCCCCACTGCTCGGTGAAGAGCCACTCGTTCTCGGCCCGGTTGACCCGGGCGACCACCCGGGGCACCGCGAACTCGGTCTTGGCCAGCAGCGAGACCACCAGGTTGACCTTGTCGTCACCGGTCGCCGCGACCACCACGTCGCAGCCGGCGACGTTGGCCTCCTCCAGGCTGGTCAGCTCGCACGCGTCGGCCAGCACCCAGTCGGCGGCGGGCACCCGGTCCGGGCGCAGCATCCGGGGCTGGCGCTCGATCAGCATCACCTGGTGGCCGTTGTCGATCAGCTCCTGGGCGATCGAGCGGCCCACGTTGCCGGCGCCGGCGATGGCGATCCGCATGCTCAGAGCCCTCCTTCGGGCGGCGTCGCGGCCACCGTGGTGACCGAGGCGACGATGTCGTCGGTGACCAGCACGTAGAGCTGGTCACCCTCCTGCACGACGGTGGAGGTGGTGGGCAGCGTGCCGATGCCGAAGCGGGTGAGGTACGCCACCCGCGCCCCGGCCGCCTGCTCCAGCTGGTGCAGCGGCCGCCCGATCCACTCCTTGTGCACCGGCACCTCGACGATCGAGACGGTGCTGGTGGGGTCCCGGAAGATCTCGACGTTGCCCTCGGGGACCAGGTGCCGCAGCATCCGGTCGGCGGTCCACCGGACGGTGGCCACGGTGGGGATGCCGAGTCGTTCGTAGACCTGCGCCCGGCGCTGGTCGTAGATCCGGGCGGCGACGCGGGAGACGCCGAACGTCTCGCGGGCCAGCCGAGCCGAGATGATGTTGGAGTTGTCGCCGCTGGACACGGCGGCGAAGGCGTCCGCGCGTTCGATGCCGGCCTGGCGCAGCACCTCGCCGTCGAAGCCGGCGCCGGTGACGGTGATGCCGGCGAAGTCGGGGCCGAGGCGGCGGAACGCGTCGGCGTCCTGGTCGATCACCGCCACCGAGTGGCCCCGGGCCTCCAGGCTGTGGGCGAGGGTCGAGCCGACCCGGCCACAGCCCATGATCACGACATGCACGGTGTCCCTCCCAAAGGTGCCGCCCGGGGCGGACGGCGGCGTCCTCTGCGAGCGTGCCACGTCCGCCGTGCCGACGGGGGACGACCGTACCCCGCGGGGGCGCTCCGATGGTGATCAGGCACCCCCGGCAGCCGGCGCCGCGGTGGTCGTACCCTTAGCGCTTGTGGCCAGTCCCACCTCGCTGCTGAAGCGACTCCTCCTGGGTCGACCGTTCCGGTCCGATCGGCTCCAGCAGACCCTGCTGCCCAAGCGCATCGCCCTGCCGGTCTTCGCCTCCGACGCCCTCTCCAGCGTCGCGTACGCCCCCGACGAGATCCTGCTGACGCTCTCCATCGCCGGGGCGTCGGCGTACCTCTTCTCCCCGTGGATCGCGCTCGCCGTCGTCGTGGTGATGCTCACCGTGGTGGCCAGCTACCGGCAGAACGTGCACGCCTACCCGTCGGGGGGCGGGGACTACGAGGTGGCCACGGTCAACCTGGGGCCCCGGGCCGGGGTGGCGGTGGCCAGCGCCCTGCTCGTCGACTACGTGCTCACCGTCGCGGTGTCGGTCTCCTCCGGGGTGGCCAACCTCGGCTCGGTGGTGCCCTTCGTGGCCACCCACAAGGTGCTGATCGCGGTCATCGCGGTGGTGGTGCTGACCGCGATGAACCTGCGCGGCCTGCGCGAGTCGGGCCGGGCCTTCGCGATCCCCACCTACGGCTTCATCATCGTGATCGTCGGGATGATCCTCACCGGCCTGGTGCGAGTCTTCGTCCTCGGCGACGATCTGCGCGCGCCCAGCGCCGACCTGGTGATCCAGGCCGAGCACAGCGTGACTGGTTTCGCCCTGATCTTCCTGCTGCTGCGCACCTTCTCCTCGGGCTGCGCCGCCCTCACCGGCGTGGAGGCCATCTCCAACGGCGTGCCCGCGTTCAAGTCACCCAAGAGCCGCAACGCGGCCACCACCCTGCTGCTGCTCGGCACCATCGCGGTCACCATGCTGGTGGGCATCATCTGGCTGGCCCGGCTGACCGGCCTGCAGTTCGTCGAGGACCCGGAGCTGCAGATCCTCTCCGGCCCCGAGGGCTACGTGCAGAAGACGGTCACCACCCAGCTCGGCGAGACGGTCTTCGGCTCCGGTTCGGTGCTGCTCTACGTGGTCGCCGGGGCGACCGCCCTGATCCTCTTCCTGGCCGCCAACACCGCCTTCAACGGCTTCCCGGTGCTCGGCTCGATCCTGGCCCAGGACCGCTACCTGCCCCGCCAGCTGCACACCCGGGGCGACCGGCTGGCCTTCTCCAACGGCATTGTCTTCCTCGCCGTCTTCGCCATCGTGCTGATCGTCGGCTTCCAGGCCGAGGTCACCAAGCTCATCCAGCTCTACATCGTCGGGGTGTTCGTCTCCTTCACGCTCTCCCAGGCCGGCATGATCCGGCACTGGAACCGGCACCTGCGCACCGAGCGGGACCCGGAGCGGCGGCAGCGGATGGTCCGGTCCCGGGCGATCAACACCTTCGGCATGGCGATGACCGGCACCGTCCTGGTCATCGTGCTGCTCACCAAGTTCCTGCTCGGCGCGTGGATCGCGATCGCCGCGATGGCCGTGATCTACCTGCTGATGCTCGCCATCCGCCGGCACTACGACCGGGTGGCCGAGGAGCTGGAACCGACCGAGGCCCGGGGCGTGCTGCCCGCCCGCAACCACGCGATCGTCCTGGTCAGCAAGCTGCATCAGCCGACCCTGCGGGCCATCGCGTACGCCCGGGCGACCCGGCCGGACACGCTCACCGCCGTGACGGTGAACGTCGACGAGAAGGACACCCGGCAGCTCCAGGCGGAGTGGCAGCGGCGCGAGATGCCCGTCCCGCTCACCGTGGTGGACTCGCCGTACCGGGAGATCACCCGGCCGATCCTCAACTTCGTGGCCAACACCCGCCGGGAGTCGCCCCGCGACGTGGTCACCGTCTTCATCCCCGAGTACGTCGTCGGCCGCTGGTGGGAGAATCTGCTGCACAACCAGAGCGCGCTGCGGCTCAAGGGGCGGCTGCTCTTCGAGCCGGGCGTGATGGTGACCAGCGTGCCGTGGCAGCTCGCGTCGACCGCCAGCAAGAACCTGGACCGGCTCGACGCCACGCTCAGCCGCACGCCCGCCCGGGGGCCCCGGGTGGCCCCGCGCAGCACCCTGCCGCCGAGCGTGCCGCCGGTGGTCTCCACGCCGCCCGCCGAGAGCGGCCCGACCGGAGGTGACCGCCCATGAGCGCCGTGGACGACGAGACCGGCGGCGTGCCGGACGCGGGGGAGCGACGTGGGCTGGAGGAGGCCGAACGGGTCGAGCTGACCGTCGGCGCGGTCGCCCCCGGCGGGCACTGCGTGGCCCGGGTCGACGGCCAGGTGGTCTTCGTCCGGCACGCGCTGCCCGGCGAGCGGGTGGTGGCCGAGGTGACCGAGCTGCACAAGGGCTTCGCCCGCGCCGACGCGGTCGAGATCCTCACCGCCTCCCCGGACCGGGTCGAGCAGCCCTGCCCGTACGCCAAGCCGGGCCGCTGCGGCGGCTGCGACGTGCAACACGTCGCGCCCGCCGCCCAGCTGGCCTGGAAGACCGCCGTGGTGCGCGAGCAGCTCACCCGCCTGGGCGGGCTCAGCGCGGGTGAGGTGGACGCGCTCGGCGTGACCGTCGAGGCGCTGCCCGGCGGACAGTTGGGCTGGCGCACCCGGGTCCGGTACGCCGTCGACGCCGCCGGCCGGGCCGGGCTGCTCAAGCACCGCTCGCACGAGGTGGTCCCGATCGAGCGCTGCCTGATCGCCCACCCGGCGATCCAGGAGCTGCCGGTGCTCACCCCGTCCGGCGCGCGCTGGCCGGACGCCGAGGCGGTCGAGACCATCGCCTCCACCGGCGGGGACGTCAGCGTCGCCACGATCACCGAGGGGGTGGCCACCGCGGTCAGCGGTCCGGAGACCGTCCGCGAGGTGGCCGCCGGCCGGGACTGGACCCTGCCCGCCGCCGGGTTCTGGCAGGTGCACCCGGCCGCCGCCGACACCCTGGTCGGGGCGGTGCTGGAGCTGCTCGACCCGCGTCCCGGCGAGTCCGCCTGGGACCTGTACGGCGGGGCCGGGCTCTTCGCCGCCGCCCTCGCCGGCCGGGTCGGCCCGCAGGCCCGGATCACCCTGGTCGAGTCCTCCGCGCAGGGGGTCGCCGCCGCCCGGGAGAACCTGGCCGACCTGCCCCGGGTGGAGGTGGTCGCCGCCCGGGTGGAGACCGCGCTGGCCCGCCGCCGGATCACCGGCCCGGTCGACCTGGTGGTGCTCGACCCGCCCCGCTCCGGTGCGGGCGCGCCCGTGGTGCGCGACGTG
This sequence comes from Micromonospora sp. CPCC 205739, assembly GCF_036906795.1. Lineage (NCBI taxonomy): Bacteria > Bacillati > Actinomycetota > Actinomycetes > Micromonosporales > Micromonosporaceae > Micromonospora > Micromonospora sp. CPCC 205739. The sequence continues at coordinate 129,438 of NZ_JBAKHS010000010.1, forward strand.
GTCGCCGCCGGGCCGCGCGCGGTCGCGTACGTGGCCTGCGACCCGGCCGCCTTCGCCCGGGACGTGCGCACCTTCACCGGGCTCGGCTGGCGGCTCGCCGCGCTGCGCGGGTACGACCTGTTCCCGATGACCCAGCACGTCGAGTGCGTGGGGTTGTTCCTACCGCCCGCCGGGTGACTAGCCTGACCCGATGAAGATCGTCGGGTTGATGTCCGGCACCTCGTACGACGGGGTGGACGTGGTCGCCGCCGAGTTCACCGCCGACGGCGACACCCTGCGGATGCGTCCGCTGGGGCACCGCGGGCTGGACTACGACGACGCCCTGCGCGAGTCGATCGGCGCGCTGCTGCCGCCGGCGGCCACCACGATCGAGGCGGTCTGCCGGCTGGACAACGCCCTCGGCGAGGTCTTCGCCACCGCCGCCGCGCTCGGCGTCGAGCTGGCCGGCGGGCGGGCCGACCTGGTGGTCTCGCCCGGCCAGACCGTCTTCCACTGGGTCGACGGGGGCACCACCCGGGGCACCCTCCAGCTCGGCGCGCCGGCCCGGGTGGCCGCGCGGGTCGGCGTACCCGTGCTGTCGGACCTGCGCGCGGCGGACGTCGCCGCCGGCGGGCAGGGCGCGCCGCTGGTCCCGGCCTTCGACGCGCTGCTGCTCGACCCGGCCGCCGGGCCGCGCGCGGCGCTCAACCTGGGCGGCATCGCCAACCTCACCGTGGTGACCCCGGGCGAGCCGGTCCTCGGGTACGACGTCGGCCCGGCCAACGCGCTGCTCGACGCGGCGGCTCGACGCCTCCTCGGCCGCCCCTGCGACCTCGACGGTGCCCGCGCGGCGGCCGGCCGGGTGCACGCCGGGCTGCTGGACGCGCTGCTCGCCGAGCCCTACTACGCCGCGCCGCCGCCCAAGTCCACCGGCAAGGAGCTCTTCCACGCCGGCTACCTGGACGAGCGGCTGGCCGCGCTGGGGGAGCCGGTGGCCCCGGACGACGTGCTCGCCACGCTGACCGAGCTGACCGCCCGGACGGTGGCCGCCGCCTGCGACCGGCACCGGGTCGGCGAGGTGATCGCCGCCGGCGGGGGAGTGCGCAACCCCACACTGCTGGGCCGGCTGGCCGCCCTCGGCGCGGGGCGCTGGCGGCTGCGCACCACCGACGAGCTCGGCGTGCCGGCGCAGGCCAAGGAGGCGTACGCGTTCGCCCTGCTCGGCTGGCTCTCCTGGCACGGGCTGCCAGGGGCGATCCCCTCGGTCACCGGCGCCCGGCGCCCGGCCGTGCTGGGCTCCTGGACGCCGGCCGGGCCGGCGCACGGCGCGATCCCGCCCGCGCCGCCGCGCCGGTTGGTCGTCGACCGGTGAACCTGGGAGCCGGCTGGGATGATCCACGGCCGAGCTGCGCCCTGGGGGACGGCCGATAGACTCTGTCGTCATGAGTGTTGAAGAGGGCACGGCCAACCACGGTCGGCTGCTGGGCGCCGTCCGCGGTCCGCAGGACGTCAAGCGGATGACCGCCGAGCAGCTGGACATCCTCGCCGCCGAGATCCGTGACTTCCTGATCGCCAAGGTCTCCCGCACCGGCGGGCACGTCGGCCCCAACCTGGGCGTGGTGGAGCTCACCCTGGCGATGCACCGGGTCTTCGACTCTCCCCGCGACCGGCTCCTGTTCGACACCGGCCACCAGGCCTACGTGCACAAGATCGTCACCGGCCGGCAGGACGGCTTCGACAAGCTGCGCCAGCGCGGTGGGCTCTCCGGCTACCCCAGCCAGGCCGAGAGCGAGCACGACCTGATCGAGAACTCGCACGCCTCCACCGCCCTGTCGTACGCCGACGGGCTGGCCAAGGCGTACGCCCTGCGCGGCGAGCAGCGCAGCGTGGTCGCGGTCGTCGGCGACGGCGCGCTCACCGGCGGCATGTGCTGGGAGGCGCTGAACAACATCGCCACCTCCGGCAACCCGCTCGTCATCGTGGTCAACGACAACGGCCGGTCGTACTCGCCGACCATCGGCGGTCTCGCCGACCACCTCTCCTCGCTGCGGCTCAACCCCAGCTACGAGAAGGTCCTCGACACCGTCAAGGACGCCCTCGGCTCCACCCCGCTGGTCGGCAAGCCGATGTACGAGGTGCTGCACGCGGTCAAGAAGGGCATCAAGGACGCGGTCGCCCCGCAGGCGATGTTCGAGGACCTCGGCATCAAGTACGTCGGCCCGGTCGACGGGCACGACATCGCCGCGATCGAGTCGTCGCTGCGCGCCGCGAAGAACTTCGGCGGCCCGGTGATCGTGCACGCGGTCACCCGCAAGGGCTACGGCTACCGCCCGGCGGAGGAGGACGAGGCGGACTGCCTGCACGGCCCGGGCGCCTTCGACGCCGAGACCGGCAAGCTGCTCGCCGCCCCGTCGGTCAAGTGGACCCAGGTCTTCGCCGACGAGCTGGTGGCGATCGCCGACGAGCGGCCCGACGTGGTGGGCATCACCGCCGCCATGGCGGAGCCCACCGGCATCGCCACCCTGGCCCGCAAGCACCCCGAGCGGGTGTACGACGTCGGCATCGCCGAGCAGCACGCCGCCACCTCGGCCGCCGGCCTGGCGATGGGCGGGCTGCACCCGGTGGTGGCGGTCTACGCCACCTTCCTCAACCGCGCCTTCGACCAGGTCCTGCTGGACGTGGCGATGCACAAGCTGCCGGTGACCTTCGTGCTGGACCGGGCCGGCATCACCGGCCCCGACGGGCCGAGCCACTACGGCATCTGGGACATGTCCGTCTTCGGTGTGGTGCCCGGGCTGCGCATCGCCGCGCCCCGGGACGCCGGCAGCCTCCGCGAGGAGCTGCGCGAGGCGGTCGCCGTCGACGACGGCCCGACCATCGTCCGCTTCCCGACCGGCACCGTCGCCGCCGACCTGCCGGCCGTCCGCCGGGTCGGCAGCGTCGACGTGCTGGCCGAGTCGGCGCGTACGGACGTGCTGCTGGTCGCGGTCGGCTCCTTCGGCCAGCTGGGCATGGAGGTCGCCGCCCGCCTCGCCGAGCAGGGCTACGGCGTGACCGTGGTCGACCCGCGCTGGGTGCGTCCGGTCCCGGCCGAGCTGGTCGAGCTGGCCGCCGGGCACCGGCTCGTGGTCACCGTCGAGGACGGCGTGCGGGTCGGCGGTGTCGGTGACGCGCTCGCCCAGGCGATGCGGGACGCCGACGTCCGGGTGCCGCTGCGCGACCTCGGCGTGCCCGCCGACTGGCACCCGCACGGCACCCGCGCGCAGATCCTCGGCGACCTGGGGCTCACCGCGCAGGACGTGGCGCGCGACGTCATCGGCTGGATCTCCGGGCTGGACGCGCAGTCGGTGGAGCCGGTCCGGCTGCGGGCCAGCGAGGCCAGCTCCAACTAGAGACAGGACCCCGCCGACGGGCGGTCCCGGTGCCCGGGGCCGCCCGTCGGCGCGTCCGGGTACCGGTGGCGCCCCGGGAGCCGGCAGGGTGCCTCCGGCGTCCTGTCGAGCTGATGCCGTGGACGAGTCGGCGACGCCCCGCGCAGGGGCAGGCTCGGCGCTGAGTCGTTGACGACATCAGCTCCACAGGAGGTGGAGGTCCGCCGCGGTCCCGACCGCTCCCGCCCGGCTTTGCGGTCGGGAGATGTGGAGCCGGATGGGTCAGCGGCCGCCGACGGAGCGGTAGTAGGTCTTCTCCGCGCCGGCCAGGCTGAAGGTCTGCTTCGCGGCCGGCATCGGCACCACCGCCAGGCCGGGGCGGTCCACCAGCCGGGGCGTGCCCGGCGGCGTCGAGAGCGAGGCGTCGCGGTTGCCCCGCCAGGTCAGCACCACCAGCGGCTGCCCGGGCACCGGCAGCACGTACGTCTGCAGGGGGTTGGACCGGTCGGCCGGGGAGACCACCGGGGCGCCGCCGTCGGCGGGGCGGTAGACCACCGCCGTCATCGTGCCGGCGTCCGTCTCCCAGGTCAGCTGCTCCAGGTCGCCCGGGTCGCCGCCGCCCAGCGCCATCTCGCCGATCGCGCGGACCGTCACCTTCTCCATCGGCCACGACTCGGGCGTCGAGCGGGGCGCGTCCCGGTCACCGATGCGGCGCGGCATGCTGCCGAAGGGACCCCGCTCGTCGGCGAGCACGCAGGTGTCCAGCCCGTCCAGGGCCCGCCGGCCCGAGCCGGTCTCGTCCCGGACCAGCGGGTAGCGGGGGTCGGCGGTGGCGGTGCCGAGGTCGAGCAGGCGCTCGGCGGCGCGACCCCGCGGCAGGGACTCGGTGGCCCGCAGCGTCGCGGTGACCGGCACGGCCGCGCAGGCCGGCACGGCGACCGGGCGGCTCAGCCCGTCGGTGCGCACCAGCGCCCGGCCGTCCGGCCCGAGCAGGCGCTCCACCCGGCCTGAGGTGAGGTAGCGACGGCCCTCGGCGAGCTGCACCGGCAGGATGTCGGCGTAGGCGAGGTAACCGGGGTCGGTGTACTCGCTGGCCCGGGTCACGGTGTAGCGGTCGCCGTCGCCGGTGAGCTGGAGCAGCCAGGACGCGCCCTCGCCGGGCACGTCGGCGGCGACCAGGGCCAGCCGGGTGCCGTCGACCTCGCCGGAGAAGAGGATGCCCGAGGACGGCAGGTGGGCGCGGTCGTCGATCGGCGAGCGCCAGGCGCGTACCGCGTCGGTCACCGCCCGCGTCGCGGCGGCGTCACCGGCGAGCGAGCCGCGCGGCGGCCAGACCGGCAGCGTGCCGTCCAGGCTGTCGTAGCCGACCCGCAGCTCGCGGGTCGCCCGGTCGGCGACCGGGCCACAGGCGGTCACGGCCAGCACCATGGTGAGCAGTGCGGTGGCCGTCGTGCCGCGGCGGCGGACTGAAGCCACCTGTACGCCTCCCGATCGCCTCGCCGTCGTTGCCGGAAGCCCACATGGTACGCAACGGTCGCGGAGCACCTCGCGGCCGTGTCCGACGGCCACAAGGGACAGCAACTGCGATTTCGGGCTATTCTCCGGCTCCGGTAGACTCCGCCGACTGTGACGTCTGTCGAGCCCCGTGGCGCCTCCGCACCGGACCCCGACGCCGCCGGGGGCTCCGTCCGCGGCGCCACGGCGACCGTGACCGCGCCCCCTGTCCTCGATCCGCCGGCCGAACAGGCGCCGGCTGCCGACGCGCCGGTCGACCGGGCGGCGACCGTGGACGCGCCGACGCGGGCCGTACCCGACAAGCGGCCGGCGACGGCGGACCGCGACGGCGCGGCGGCGCCCGCGCGGTGGCGGTGGCGCTGGACGTCCCGGCGCAAGGACCTCACCGTCTACGGGATCTTCCTGCTCGTCGCGCTCTGGGTGACCAGCCAGATCTGGGTCGACCCGGCCGGTCGGGTCGCCTCGCTCTACAGCAGCGACCCGGCGCAGGTGCAGTTCTTCCTCGCCCACTCGGTGCGGGTGGTGCTGCACGGGGAGTTCCCGTTCTTCACCGACCAGTTCAACTACCCCGACGGCGTCAACCTGATGGCCAACACGGCCGTGCTGGCGCTGGGCATCCCGATGGTGCCGGTCACCCTGCTCTTCGGACCCGCCGTGTCGTTCGTGGTGCTGGTCACCCTCGGCCTCTCCGGCACCGCCGCCGCCTGGTACCACGTGTTCTCCCGGCACCTGGTCCGCCGACGGCTGGCCGCCGCGGTCGGCGCCTGGTTCTGCGGGTTCTCACCGGCGATGCTGTCGCACGCCAACTGGCACCCGAACATCATCTCCCAGTTCCTGCTGCCGTTCATCGTCTGGCGGGTGATGGTGCTGACCCGCTCCACCCGGCCGGTGCGCGACGGCGCGTTGCTGGCCCTGCTGGTCACCGCGCAGGCGTTCATCAACGAGGAGATCCTGCTCTTCACCGCGCTGGCCTGCGGCGTCTTCCTGACCGCGATGGTGGTGCAGCGGCCGGCGCTGTGGTCGGTGGCCTGGCGGCCCCTGGCCAAGGGCCTGCCGGTGTGCACGGTGCTGGCGGGGTCGCTGCTGGCGTACCCGCTCTACATCCAGTTCGCCGGGCCGATGGCGTACCACGGGCTCAGCGACGCGGTCCGCGACTACGGCAACGACATCGCCGCCTTCTTCGCCCCCGGCTCGCCGACCTTCGGCGGCCACGAGCGGGCGAACGTGAACCTGGCGCCGAACTACTCCGAGGAGAACGCCTTCTTCGGCTGGAGCCTGTCGCTGCTCGCCGTCGGCATCGTGGTCTGGCTGCGGCGCGAGGTGCTGGTCCGGGCGCTCGCCGCGACCGGGTTCTTCTTCGCCGTGCTCTCCCTCGGGGAGCGGGTGTCCTGGTGGGACCGGAACCTCTTCACCGGCCCGTGGGACCTGCTGGTCCGGCTGCCGCTGCTCGACGCGGTGGTGCCGACCCGGTTCGCCCTGATCACCAGCGTGGTGATCGGCATGCTGCTGGCGCTGGCCGTGCAGCGGGCCTGGACGCTGCGCGGCGCCGAGTGGCGGCACGCCAAGACGGTCACCGTCGCCGCCCTGGTGCTCGCGCTGCTGCCGATCGTGCCGATGCCGCTGAAGGTGACCTCCCGCCCGCCGGTGCCGACCTTCATCACCGCCGACCGCTGGCGGCAGTACGTCGGCCCGGACCAGACCCTGGTGCCGGTGCCCGTGCCGAGCATGGGCAACACGCACGGCATGCGCTGGGCCGCCTCCACCAACCTCGACTTCAAGATCCCCGGCGGCTACTTCCTCGCCCCGCGCAACGGCAACACCGGTGACCCGGGTCGCTTCGGCGGCCGGCCCAGCGGCATCGGCGAGCTGCTCGACGAGGTCGCCACCACCGGGCGCACCCCCAAGCTCAACGACCGGCAGCGCCGCCGCTGCCTGGACGAGCTGCGCCACTGGGACGCGGCGATCATGGTGCTGCCGGTCCGCCAGCAGCACGCCGAGCCGCTGCGGCGCACCGTCGAGCAGTTGGTCGGCCCCGCCAAGCGGGAGCTGGACGTCTGGGTCTGGGACGTCCGGCCGCTGACCGCCCGTACGGCCTGACCCCGGGGCGCCCGGGCCGCCGGCCCGGGCCCGCTCGGCCGACCGGCCGGAGCGCCCGGACGGCAGCGCCGTCCGGTTGGTCAGCTGACCAGCGGGCGGACGTCCCAGAGCCACACGTCGTCGACCCGCTGCGCCGGCCCGATCAGGCCGGTCATCAGCTCGCGCAGCACCGCCTCGCGCGGGTGGGCGCCGAGCACCACCACCGAGGCCTTCCAGTAGCGCAGGTCCTCCACCGCCTGGCGGCGGTTCTCCTCGGTCAGTGCCGGCACGGTGCCGGTGTCCATCGAGGTGTAGATCAGCGTGCTGGTGGGCCGGTTGGGCGCGCCGAAGACGCCCGCACCGTCCAGGTTGGGCCCGATGAAGTAGCCGCCCGGCACCGGGAACTCGTGTCCGGTCAGCGCGCTCCAGCGCAGCGTGGGCAGGCCGTGCACGTTGCTCGGGATGGGCACCGGCACCAGGGTCCGGCCCGCCGGCACGTACGGGCGCCATCCGCCGGCGGTGATGAAGTGCGGCGGCGGCTCCACCGGCTGCGCCGGCAGCGGGCGCGGGAACAGCGGCAGCACGGCGAGCGTGATCGCCGCGTACCCGACCGGCCGGACCCAGCGCCGCCGGGCCGGCCTGCCGGTGGTCGCCGCCCGGCCCGCGTCGTCGGCCGCCGCGCGGGGCGCGGGCACCCGGGCGCGGCCGTGGCCCGCCGCCGCGTCCCAGGCCAGCGCGAGCAGGACGCCGACCGCCGCGACCACCACCAGGGCCAGCCGGGTCGGCATCATCATCTCCACCAGCGGCAGGTCGTCCGGGATGTACGCCCACGGGCCGTCGACCGTCGTCTCCACGCCGTCGAAGCGCACCTTCGGCCCGATCGAGGCGAGGGTGAAGACCAGCACCAGCACACCGGCGATCCGGGCCGGCAGCGAGCGACGCCAGAGCAGCACCAGGGCGACCAGCGCCACCAGCACCAGCGGCCAGCCGAACCAGGTGTTCTGCTCGGTCAGGCCGATGGTCTTCTCCACCGCCTCGTCACCGGCCACCGTGTCCCGGGCGAAGGTGACGAAGGCCATCAGGTCCTCGCCCCAGTTGTGGAAGACCCCACCCTGCAGGCCCCGGTAGGACTGCGGGCCGTTGAACTGGTACCAGATCGGGTAGGCGGTCAGCAGCAGGGCCAGCCCGCCGCCGAGGCCGAGCGCGGCCAGGAAACCGCCCGCCCGGGCCCGCGCCGCGCGCGGCCGCTGCACCGCGTACGCCAGCACCAGCACCAGGCAGGCCAGCGCGGTGAGCAGCAGCATCTCCTCGTTGATGAAGATCTGGTACGCCACCAGCAGCCCCAGCACGATGCCGTCGCGCCGCCACCGGCCCGGCTCGCTGCCCAGCCGCAGCACCCGGGCCACGATCACCGGCAGCAGGAAGTTGGAGACGAAGTTCGGCTGCCCGTTGGCGTGGTGCACGATGCCCGGCGCGAAGCCGAGGAAGGCGCCGCCCACGAAGGCCGCCGCCCGCGAGCGCACCAGGTGGCGCGAGAGCATCCAGTACGAGGTGCCCGCGGTCGCGGCCAGCGCGCCGCCCAGGTAGAGCGCGTACGTCACCTGTGGACCGAAGAGCAGGGTGACCGGGGCCAGCGGCAGGGTCATGCCCAGCAGCGAGGTGTTGGCCATCATGTTCACCCCGTCCGGGGCGTTCTGCCTGGCGCTGAACAGCGGGTTCTCCAGGTGCCGCACCGAGTACGCGCCGTGCGAGAAGAGCCACTCGAACCAGCTGTGGTCGGTCGGCAGGTGCGACGAGACCCGGTGCTGCACGTCCACCCAGTAGTTCAGGCACACGAAAACGCCGAGCAGCACATAGGCTCCGATGGCCAGCATGTCGGCCCGGCCGGGGCGCCGACGGGGCCGCCGTGCCGGATCGGCCGCGACGGGCTCGACCGCCTCGGGCGCGGACGTCGGGTTCAACGAGGGATCTACCACCGGCACAGCCACGACGGGCCATCGTACAGGCGGTGACGCGGCGTACCCGCCGGGCCGGTGGGGCGTCCCGCAGGGTGCGCCGGGGGCCGGCAGGCGGCGGTCGGGGGAGGTCGGACGTGGCGCTGATCGATCTGGGTGACGTCCGCGAGGAGCCGGTGCCGGCCCGGCGTCCGCCGCGCGGCGTCGGCCGACCGGCGCGGGTGGCGGTGGCTCTCGTGCTCACCCTCGTCTCGCTGGCCGGGGCCGCCCCGGCGAGGCCGCCGACCAGCTTCACCGTCCCGGCCCGACCGTCCACGACGGCCCTGCTCCAGGACGACCGGCTGTTCCTGGTGGAGCCGGCCGACGGCCCGGCCGGGCAGGGCGGGCAGTTGAGCGCGTACGCCGTCCCGGCGAGCGGGCGGGGTGAGCTCGCCCCGCTGTGGCGCGTGCCGCTGCCGGTCCCCGGCAGCGCCGGTGCGCTCGTCGTCCATCGGGATGTGGTGCTGGTCAACGGCGGCGTGTCGGAGGACGGGCCGCGCAGTGCCTTCGCGTTCGACGTGGGCACGGGGCGGCTGCGGTGGCAGCGGCCGGGTGAACGGGTCCTACCGGCAGGGGACGCGCTGCTCACGGTGGAGAGCGGCGGTGCGGAGCCGGGGCGGGTCAGCTCCGTCGACCCGGGCACCGGTCGGGTCGGCTGGTCGGTGCCGACGCCGGTGGAGGCCACCACCTACCGCTACCGGCCCGACGGGGTCGACCGGATCGTGGTCAGCCCCGCCTCCGGGCAGGTCGAGGTCCGGGACGCCCGCAGCGGGGCGCGGCTGCGCAGCGGCAACCTCCGTCCCGGCGAACTCCCGGTCTACCACCGGAGCCAGCCGGTCGACGACCTGCTGCTGGTGGTCCGGGACCAGGCCGCGCTCGTCACCGCCTACGGACTGGACGCGCTGGAGCGCCGCTGGGAGATCCGGCTGGGGCTGGTGGCCTACTTCAGCACCTGCGGACCGCTGCTCTGCGCGTACGGGCAGACCGGCGGCATGTGGGCGCTGGACCGCGCCAGCGGGGAGGTCCGGTGGCGCGCCACCCGCTGGCACGGCAACGGGACCGAGCGGGGCGGCCGGATGCCGGTGACCGGGCCGGGCACCGGTAGCCAGGACGCGTTGGCGATCCTCGACACCGCCACCGGCGAGGTCGTCGCCGACCTGGGCGACTGGGACCTGGCCGGGGGGCATCCGAGCGAGGGCCGGCTGATCGGGGCGCGGCGGGACGGCGACGACCGGCTGACCGTCGCCGAAGTGGACGTGGCCAGCGGCCGGACCCGCACCCTCGACGTGCTCGCCGACGTCAGCGGCGACTGCCAGACCGGCGCGCGGCTGCTGGTCTGCCGCCGGGTCGGCGGCAGCTACGGAATCTGGAGGCTGGACCGTTGACCGTCATCGACCTGGGCGAGCTGGGACGCGCCGACGAACCGGTCCGGTCGCCGCGACCACCCCGGTCGGTGGGCCGCCCATTGCGCGTCGCGCTGGTCGCCCTGCTGGCCCTGCTGGCCCTGGCCGGGGCGGTGCCCGGGCCGCCGCCGCCCGTCCGGCTGGCCGTGCCGGCCGGTCCCGACCCCGGTCAGCTCCTCTCCGACCTGCTCGTGCTCGCCGTGCCGACCTCCGCCGCGTCGGGCCGGGAACTCGTCGCCGTGGAGCTCACCGACGGGCGGATCCGCTGGCGGTCGCCGTTGCCGGCCGGGCACCAACTGGTGCTGCTGACCGAGGTGGGCGGGGACGTCGTGGTCACCTCGGACCCGGGCGGCGAGCCGGAGTCCGCGCTGCTGGACAAGCACAGCGGGCGGGTGCGGTGGCGCCAGCCCGGTGTCGCCGTGCCGACCGGTGACGGTGGCCTGCTGATGGAGGGCGCCGAGCCGGACCGGATCGCCGTGCGGAGCGTGGACGTCGGCTCCGGGGCGGTGCGCTGGTCGGCCGCCATCGGCGCGGGCACGCTCGGTTACCGGTACGACGACCGGGGCATCGCGCAGGTCGTCCTGGTCACGGACGCCGGCCGGGTCGAGGTGCGGGACGAGGACACGGGTCGGCTGCGCCGGGCCTTCCAGGTCCCGCCGTCGCGCGGCCCGTTCGCGGACAACATCCAGGTCGCCGGGGACGTGCTGCTGACCGACGGCGGTCCGGGCCAGGTCGCCGCCTACGGCCTCGACACCGGGGACCTGCGGTGGCGGACACCGGTGGACCCGGTCAACCCGTTCGCGCGGGCCTGCGGCGACGGGATCTGCGTGACGGAGCGCACCGGGGCCCGGGTGCTCGACCCGAGCACCGGGCGGGTGCGCTGGACCGACGACCGGTGGTACCCCGCCTGGCCGGTCGGCGACCACCTGCTGGCGATCGGCCCGGGCACGGGCGGGGGACCGGAGAGCTTCGCGCTGCTCGACCCCGCCACCGGTCGGGTACGTGCCGAACTGGGCCCGTGGCAGCCGATCAGCTCCGAGGTGGCGGGCAGACGGCTGGTCGAGCGGCGGATACTGGCGGTCCGGCCGGTCTCCGGCGGCCGGATGCTCCTGGGCGAACTGGACCTCGGCACGGGTGAGGTGCGCCCCCTCGACGTGCTGCCCGGCGGCTGGGAATTCTGCGTCCACCGGGGTCGCGCCGTCACCTGCTGGGGGAAGCCCGGTGAACTCGGGCTGTGGCGGCTGCCCGGCTGATCACCAGTTCCGCTGGGCCGGCGGCGCGGGCAGCGGCACCGACGCCGGGTGGACCACGTACGCCGCCCCGCCGCTGCCGCCCTGCCAGGCCGCCTCGAAGCGCGCCCGGTCGACGGTCCGGCGCACCGACGCGTCGTCCGGGGCGTACGGGTCGTTGAGGACCGGGTCGCCGCCGTCGGTGAAGCCGACCAGCACCATCAGGTGCCCCCGGGTGTCGTAGTCCAGCCCGGGCACCTCGCCGGCGCGGAACGCCGCGGAGACCACCAGCGGAACGCCGGCGGCCACGAACGCCTCCGCCTCGGCCAGCGAGCGCAGCCGGGTGACGAAGGCCTCCACCCCGTGCAGGCCGGCGTACGCGGTGTTGAACGCCCAGTTGCCGGCTCCGGCGTACGCGTGGTCGTAGCAGTGCCGGGCGGCGTGCACCACGACCGGGCGGGGACCGGGCGGCGCGACCCAGGCGTACCGGTCGGCCGCCGGGCCGGCGCCCCAGTAGTCCAGCACCATCGAGGTGCAGGTGGGGCTGCACCAGGAGTCACCGCCGCCCCAGCGCGACTCGCCCCCGGCGTGCCGGCGCTGGGAGTAGCGCGGCACGTCCAGCACGACGCCCCGCGCGCCCGGCACCCCCACCGGCCCGGCAGTCTGCCCCGCGGTCGGGCCGTCGGCCGATTCGGTGGTCGAGCGGGTGATCGGCCCGGAGGCGACCGCGCCGACCGTGCGCAGCAGCGGGCCGGCCGTCGCCCCCACCGGGCGCAGCAGGGTCACCCGGACCTGCCAGCCGGTCACCCTGGCCTCCCCGACCACCAGCGTGTCGCAGTCCACCCGGGCGTGCGGGTCGCGCTGCCCCGGCACCGAGCTGCGCCGTACCGTCTCCTCGCCCTCGGCCCAGCGGGCCAGCGCGTACCAGCCCGTGGTGGGGGCGTCCGCGTGCCAGCCGCGCAGCTCCACCTCGACCCAGCACCCCGGCGGCGTCCGCGCCGTCCAGGAGGGCACCACCTCGGCCACGGCGAAGCCGGCCGGCACCGGGGGAGCGGTCCAGCTGCCGGCCTCGTACGTCGCGCCGTCGTGCTTGCGCCGGTCGACCGGGTCGGCCAGCTCCAGCCCGCCGGCGGTGGCCCGGACCCCGACGCCGGTGCCGAGGCGCGCGTCGGCGGCGAGGCGGAAGCCCCGGTAGGCGATGTCCCGCCCGGTCGGTGTCACGGTCACGGCCCGTCCCCTGCGTAGATCAGTGCCGAAAGCATCCCGTACCCCGGAGGTTTCCTGCAACGGCTGCGGCGGGCGACGGCTGTTTGGCGGCCGGCACTAGGTTGACGGGCAGGTCGGCGAGGAGGTCGGGATGCGGGTGCTGGTGGTCGAGGACGAGCGGAACCTCGCCGACGCGATCGCGCGGGGGCTGCGCAAGCGCGGCATGGCGGTCGACGTGGCGTACGACGGCGACACCGGCCACGAGGCCGCCTTCGTCACCCGGTACGACGTGGTGGTCCTCGACCGGGACCTGCCCGGCGTGCACGGCGACCAGATCTGCGCGGACCTGGCCGCCTCCGGCACCCTGACCCGGGTGCTGATGCTGACCGCCAGCGACAGCGTCGCCGACCGGGTCGAGGGTCTCGGCCTGGGCGCCGACGACTACCTGCCCAAGCCGTTCGCCTTCGACGAGCTGGTCGCCCGGGTGCAGGCGCTCGGTCGGCGGGCCACCCCGGCCGCCCCGCCGGTGCTGGCGGTGGGCGACGTGGTGATCGACCCGGCCCGGCGGGTGGTCACCCGGGGCGGGACGCCGGTCGACCTGACCAACAAGGAGTTCGGCGTCCTCTGCGAGCTGGTCAAGGCACGCGGCGCGGTGGTCTCCAGCGAGGAGCTGCTGGAACGGGTCTGGGACGCCAACACCGACCCCTTCACCACCATCGTCCGGGTCACCGTGATGACCCTGCGCAAGAAGCTCGGCGACCCACCGCTGATCGAGACGGTCGTCGGCGCGGGCTACCGCACGGCCGAGGTGGCCGCATGAGCCGGCGGCTGCGTCCGACCCTGCGGCTGCGGCTGACCCTGCTCAACGGGGTGCTGCTGGTCGGCGCCGGGGCGGTCCTGGTGGTGCTGGCCTGGCTGCTGGTCCGCGACGCGCTGCGCCCGAGCGACGAGCTGCGGCCGGGCACCACCGTGCTGTTGGCCGACGGCCGGACGCTGGACGCCGCCGACTGGCAGCGTCAACTGGTCGACGCCGCCTCGCAGGAGCTGCTGCTGAAGGGCCTCATCGCGCTGCTGGCGATCAGCGTGGTCGGGGTGGCCGGGGCGTACCTGGTGGCCGGCCGGGCGCTGCGGCCGCTGCACCAGGTGACCGCCACCGCGCAGCGGCTCGGCGAGGCCACCCTGGACCAGCGGATCGGCTGGTCCGGGGTGGACGACGAGGTGGCCGAGCTGGCCCGCACGTTCGACGCGATGCTGGACCGGATAGCCGCCGCGTTCGAGTCGCAGAAGCGCTTCGTCGCCAACGCCTCGCACGAGCTGCGGACCCCGCTGGCGGTGATGCGTACCGAGATCGACGTGACGCTCAGCGACGAGGACGCCGACACGGCCGAGTACCGCCGGATGGCCACCGTGGTGCGCGACGCCTCGGAGCGGGCCAACGGCCTGGTGGACGCGCTGCTGGTGCTGGCCCGCAGCGAGGCGCAGAGCGGCCGCCGGCTGGCCCGGCGCACCGAGTGCGACCTGGCCACCGGCACGGCCAACGCGCTCTCCGCGATGGCCCGGGAGGTGGAGCGGATCGGGCTGCGGGTGCAGACCTCGCTCCGGCCCGCACCGGTGGTCGGCGATCCGGGGCTGCTGGACCGGCTGGCCGGCAACCTGATCGAGAACGCGGTCCGCTACAACCACCTGCACGGCCGGCTCTGGGTCCGTACCGACTCCGACGGGCGCACCTCCCGGCTGCTGGTGGGGAACACCGGGTTCGAGGTGGACCAGGCCGACGTGCCGGGGCTGTTCGAGCCGTTCCGGCGGGGCGGGCGCGAGCGGACCGGCGCGCGCGGCTCCGGGCTGGGGCTCTCCATCGTGCGGGCGGTCTGCGACGCCCACGGGGGCACCGTGACGGTGCTCGCCCGCCCCGGCGGCGGCCTGGAGGTGATGGTGGCCCTGCCGGCCGCCGACGTCGACTGCCCGGCGACCGGGGCCCGCCCGGGCGGTGGCGCGCCGGCCGTCCGGTCGGAGGCGCACCGGAGGCGGTGACGCCGGCCCGACCGGCCGTCCGTACGCTGCCCGGGTGCTCGCCGCCTTCGTACCCATCTGGGTGCTCACCGGGCTCGGCTGGGTGACCGGACGACGTCGGCTGCTGGGCGGGGAGGCCGAGCGGGTGCTCGGCGGCTTCGTCTTCCACCTGGCGATGCCCGCCGCACTGTTCACCGCGCTGTCCCGGACCCGGCTGGACGTGCACCCGCCCGCCCTCGGCGCCTTCGCGGCGAGCACCGTCGCCACCATGGCGCTGGCGTTCCTGTTCTGCCTGGTGGCACGACGGCGTAACGGCGGCGAGGCGACGATCGGGGCGATGGCGGCCGGCTACGTCAACTCGGCCAACCTGGGCATCCCGGTGGCGCTCCAGGTGCTGGGCGACGCGACCTTCCTCACCGGGGTGCTGCTCTTCCAGGTGCTGGTGGTCACCCCGGTGATCCTGGTGCTGCTGGACCGGTCCGCCGGGCGGGCGTGGCGGCCCGGGCGGCTGCTGACCCTGCCGCTGCGCAACCCGGTGATCGCGGCACCGGCCCTCGGTGCCGCGTGCGCGGCCCTGCACTGGCATCCCCCGGACGTGATCGGCGCGCCGCTCGCCCTGCTCGGCGCCGCGGCCGTGCCGACCGCGCTGGTCGCGCTCGGGCTGTCGCTCACCGCCGGGGCGCGCGCGGGGGACGCACCGCCGCGTCCCGCTGGGCAGCGCGCCGAGGTGGCGTCGCTCTCCGTCCTGAAGCTGCTGGTCCAGCCGGTGATCGCCTGGTCGGTCGGCCGACTCGTCGGCGTCACGGGGGCGGACCTGCTGGCCCTGGTGGTCTGTGCCGCGCTGCCCACCGCGCAGAACAGCTACGTCTTCGCCCGCGAGTACGGGCGGGCCGAGGCGGTGGCCCGGGAGACGGTGCTGGTGACCACCGCGGGCGCGATGGGGACGCTGGCGGTGATCGGCGTGTGGCTGGGCTGAACCGGGTTGTCGGCACCGGGTCGGGATGGCAGGATCGGCGCGTCAGCCCGACGGGCGAGAGGGGGTGCGCGATGTCCATCACGATCACTGTCGCGCCCCACCCCGGTCACCGCTGACATCCCACGCACCCGGGGCGCGTCCATCCATTGCGGAGGAACACCGTGAGTGCACGGATCCACAACATCGGCATCGACTGCCGCGACACCTACGCCCTGGCCGGATTCTGGTCCCAGGTCTTCGAGTGCCCCCGCCAGCCGGACGACTTCCCCGGCGACCCGGAGGCCATGCTGTTGCCCCCGGGCGGGCCGGAGGTGCTCTTCCTGGCCGTACCGGACGAGAAGGTGGTGAAGAACCGCCTGCACCTCGACCTGGAGCCCACCGACCGCACTCGGGACGAGGAGGTGGCGCGGCTGCTCGGCATCGGCGCGGTCCAGGTCGCGGACCATCGCCGGCCGGACGGGTCCGGCTGGGTGGTGCTGGCCGACCCCGAGGGCAACGAGTTCTGCGTGCTGCGCAGCGCCGCCGAACGGGCCGCCACGGCCGGCTGAGTCGACGAAGGCCCCGTCCACCTCGGTGGACGGGGCCCGGTCAGTTCGTACGGGTCAGGACTTCTGCTCGATCTGCCCGCGCATGGTGGGCAGTTCGGCGGCGGCCTCGTCGCCCGACTTGAAGTAGAGAATGATCATGCCGAGGCTGCCCTTGTCGCTCCACACGCAGACGCCGAGCGGCACGTTGGCGGCCTCGGCGTCACCGCACTTGGCCTCCCCGCCGAGCGGGCCGGCGGCGACGGTCTTCATCTCGCCGAGCTGCACGTCGCCCTGGCCCGCGCCCTTGATGGTGTCGTTCAGCGTCTTGGTCGGGTTGGTGTTGAGCCCGGAGGCGGCGGCGATCATCACCAGGTCCTTCTTGGCCGCCGTGCCGTAGAACGCGCCGACGGTGCTGGTGGCGTCCGGGAGGGACTTCTTCAGCTCCGTCTCCAGCGCGGTGGCGCCCTTGAGCAGGGCCGGGTCGGTGGACTTGGCCCGACCGGCGAGCGTCGCCGGGGCGACCACCCGGGTCTTGCTGGCGTCGACGGTCTCCTTGACCTCGTCCTTGACCGCGAAGAACGCGATCGCGGCGCCGCCCAGGCAGAGCACCAGCACCACGGCGAGCGAGATCAGCACGATCTTGCCGACGTTGGACTTCTTCTTCGCCGGCGGCAGGTTCGGGTCGCCGTACGGCTGGCCGGCCTGCGCCGGGAAGCCACCCGGCTGCTGCGGCGGCGGGGGGTAACCACCGGGCTGCTGCGGCGCCGGGTAGCCGCCCGGCTGCTGCTGCGGGTACGAGCCGTGGGGCGCGCCGCTGCCCGGCTGCGGAGGATAGGGATTGGACGGCGGCTGCGACATGAGGTCTGCTCCAGATCGTCAGGTGAGGACGCGTGATCCTAAGCCAGCTCAGCGGCCGTCCGCTGTCCCGTCCGGGCCGGGCCCGACCGGTCGGTCCGGCGGCGACGGTCGCGGTGACCGGTGCCGTTCGCGCCGGGCGTCCGGCCACCGTGACCTGCGCTCTTCCGCCTCAGGAGCGCTTCTCGACCTGACCCCGGATGGTGGCGAACTCGGCCTTCGCCTTGGCCGCGGAAGAGAAGAACATCACGATCAGGCCGACGCTGCCCTCGTCGGCCCAGGTGCACACCCCGAGCGCGATGCCGGAGCTCTTGCCGGCGCCGCACTTGGCCACGCCCCCGAGCGGGCCCGGGTCGACCGTCGCCATCTTCTTCACGGCCAGCGACGTGGACAGGCCCGCCACCGCGTCGTCCAGCTCCTTCTCGGGGAAGAGCACCGGGCCGGAGGCCCCGGCCACCATGACCAGGTTCCGCTTGCCGGCGCTGCCGTAGAAGGCACCCACCGCGCCGGTCTCGTTGCGTACCCCGGACTTCATGTCGCGGACCATCTCATCGGCGATCCGGCGCAGCTGCGGCTCGGTGTTCTTCGACCGGCCGGCCAGCGTCTTCGGGGTGACCAGCCGGATCTCCGGGGCCGGCTCGACCTCCTCCTCCGACGGGGTCGGCTCCGGGGCCGACGTGGTCGGGTCGGCGCGCGAGACGCCGGGGGTCGGGCTGGCCTTCGGGTCCGGGTCGTCGTCGGAGAGGGCGACGTAGGCCAGGCCGCCGCCGCCCGCGCAGAGCACCAGCAGCCCGGCCAGGACCAGCGACAGGATCAGGCCGAGCCGGGACTTCTTCGCCGGCGGCGGCGCCGGGGGAAGGCCGTACGCCGGGGCGCCGGCGAAGCCGTCCGGCTGCACGCCCGGGTACCCGCCCGGCTGCGCCGGCGGGTGGACCCCGGCCTGCCCCGACTGGTACGCCGGGTACGGCTGGGTGGGCTGCGGGCCGGCCGGCGGGTGGCCCCCGTACGCCTGCGTGGCGTCGGGGTGGCCGCCCTGCTGCGGGATCTGCGGCCAGGCCTGCGTCGGCCCGGTGCCCGGAGGCGGCGGCTGGTGCGGGGGCGGGTACGAGCCGGGCTCCGGCTGCGTGGACCAGGGATCGACCGGCGGTGTGGACATGCATCAGCTCCAGGCGAGGATGAGAACGCGTGATCGTAGCGAGCCGGGGGCGGGCTGCGCTGCCCCGCCCGAGTCTGACCGGGCCGCGCAAGTGGCCGCCGGGGCGGGTCCGCGCCGGTGCCGGAGACGACGATCGCGGTGGCCGGCGACGCCCTTGACGGGAGTGCCGACCACCGCGATCGGGGTGCAGCGGAAGGGGTCAGCCGCGCAGGCTGGCGACCCCGCGCGGCAGGAACCGCCGGCCGGTGACCCGCTCGGAGGTGCCGGTCCGGTCCAGGTACGGCGTGACGCCGCCCAGGTGGAACGGCCAGCCGGCGCCGAGGATCATGCACAGGTCGATGTCCTGCGCCTCGGCGACGACGCCCTCGTCGAGCATCAGCCGGATCTCCTGCGCCAGCGCGTCGAGCGCGTTCTGGCGCACCTGCTCGGCGGTCAGCGGCTCGTCGCCGACCACGAGCAGCTTGGCCACGTCCTCGTTGCCCCGGTCGTCGACGACGATCGGCTGACCGGAGTCGGCGATCCGCTTGAGGTTCTCGCTGACGGAGAAGCGGTCCGGGAACGCGGCGTGCAGGGTGCCGCCCACGTGGTACGCCACGGCCGGCCCGACCAGCTGGAGCAGGGCGAGCGGGCGCATCGGCAGACCCAGCGGGTCCAGCGCGCTGTTCGCCACGTCCAGCGGGGTGCCCTGGTCCACGGCGGCGAAGACGGTGCCGAGGAAGCGGGTGAGCAGCCGGTTGACCACGAACGCCGGGGCGTCGGAGACCAGCACGGAGGACTTGCGCAGCTGCTTGCCGACCGCGAAGGCGGTGGCCAGCGTGGCGTCGTCGGTCCGCTCGCCCCGGACGATCTCCAGCAGCGGCAGCACCGCGACCGGGTTGAAGAAGTGGAAACCGACGACCCGCTCCGGGTGCTCCAGCTCCTCGGCCATCGCGGTGATCGACAGCGAGGAGGTGTTGGTGGCGAGCACCGCCTCCGGCTTGACGATCTTCTCCAGCTCGGCCCAGACCTGCTTCTTGACGTTCAGGTCCTCGAAGACCGCCTCGATGACGAAGTCGGCGTCGGCGAAGACACCCTTGTCGACCGAGCCGCTGACCAGGCCGTACAGCTTGGCGGCGGTGCCCTTGTCCATCCGGCCCTTGCTGACGGCCTTCTCGATCTGGGTGTGCACGTAGCCGACGCCCTTGTCCACCCGGGCCTGGTCCAGGTCGGTCATGACGACCGGGACCTGGAGGCGGCGGGCGAAGAGCAGGGCGAGCTGGCTGGCCATCAGGCCGGCGCCGACGATGCCCACCTTGGTGACCGGCCGGGCCAGGCCCTTGTCCGGCGCGCCGGCCGGCCGCTTGGCCCGCCGCTGCACCAGGTCGAAGGCGTACAGGCCGCTGCGCAGCTCCTCGGAGAAGACCAGGTCCGCCAGCGCCTCGTCCTCGGCGGCGGTGCCGGCCGCGAAGTCCGCGTCCTTCGCCGTCTCCAGCAGGTCCAGCGCCTTGTACGCGGCCGGGACCGCGCCGTGCAGCCGCTGGTCCAGGGTCTGCCGGGCGAAGTAGAGCACGCCCGCCCACATGTCCTTGTCGACCTCGGGCCGGGTCACGGTGACCTCGCCCCGCACGACGCCGGCGGCCCACTCCAGCGACCGCTCCAGGAAGTCGGCCGGCTCCAGCAGCACGTCCGCGATGCCCATCTCGGCGGCCTGCTTCGGCTTGAGCATCTTGTTCTGCATCAGCGGGTTCTGGATGATCACCTGGGTCGCCGCCGGGATGCCGATCAGGTTCGGCAGCAGCTGGGTGCCGCCCCAGCCGGGGACCAGGCCGAGGGAGACCTCGGGCAGGGCCAGCGCCGCCGCGCCGCCGGAGAGGGTCCGGTAGTGGCAGTGCAGGGCCAGCTCCAGGCCGCCGCCCATCGCCGCGCCGTTGACGAAGGCGAAGGTCGGGACCGGGCTGTCCTTGAGCCGGGCGAAGACCCGGTGGCCGAGGCGGCCGATCTCCAGCGCCTGCTCGCGGTCGGCCAGCGCCGGCAGGCCGACGATGTCGGCGCCGACGCAGAAGATGTACGGCTTGCCGGTGACCGCGATGAACGCCGGGTCGGCGGCGAGCGCGGCGGTGATCGCCTCGTCCAGGCTGGTCAGACCGGCCGGGCCGAAGGTGTTCGGCTTGGTGTGGTCGAAGCCGTTGTCCAGGGTGATCAGCGCGGCGGGCTTGTCCAGGCCCGGCACCCGCACCGCGCGCAGCAGCGCCTTGGTGACGACCTCGTTCGGGGCGGCGAGCGCGCTCACTTGTTTCCCTCCCAGTGCGGGTTCTCCCAGATCACGGTGCCGCCCATGCCGATGCCGATGCACATGGCGGTGAGGCCGTAGCGGACCTCGGGGTGCTCGGCGAACTGGCGGGCGAGCTGGGTCATCAGCCGTACGCCCGAGGAGGCGAGCGGGTGGCCGATGGCGATCGCCCCGCTCCACGGGTTGACCCGCGGGTCGTCGTCGGCGATGCCGAAGTGGTCGAGGAAGGCGAGCACCTGCACGGCGAACGCCTCGTTCAGCTCGAACAGGCCGATGTCGTCGATGGTGAGGCCGGCGATGCGCAGCGCCTTCTCCGTCGACGGGATCGGGCCGACGCCCATCACCTCGGGCTCGACGCCCACGAAGCCGTACGACACCAGCCGCATGGCGATCGGCAGGCCCAGCTCGCGCGCGGTGGCCTCGTCGGCGAGGAGGCTGGCCGTGGCGCCGTCGTTCAGGCCGGCCGCGTTGCCCGCGGTGACCTTGCCGTGCGGGCGGAACGGCGTCTTCAGGGTGGCGAGCTTCTCCAGCGAGGTCTCCCGGGGAGCCTCGTCGGTGGTGGCCAGGCCCCAGCCGCCGTCGGCGTCGCGGATCGCGACCGGCACCAGGTCGTCCTGGAGCTTGCCGTTGGCGTACGCCTTGGCGGTCTTCTGCTGCGAGGCGAGCGCGAACGCGTCGGTGCGCTCCTTGGTGATCTGCGGGACCCGGTCGTGCAGGTTCTCCGCGGTGGCGCCCATGACCAGGGCGGACGGGTCGACCAGCTTCTCCGCGATGATCCGCGGGTTGGGGTCGACGCCCTCACCCATCGGGTGCCGGCCCATGTGCTCGACGCCGCCGGCGATGGCGATGTCGTACGCGCCCATGGCGATGCCACCGGCGACGGCGGTGACGGCGGTCATCGCGCCGGCGCACATCCGGTCGATGGCGAAACCGGGGACGGTCTTGGGCAGCCCGGCCAGCAGGGCGGCGGTGCGGCCGATGGTCAGACCCTGGTCGCCGATCTGGGTGGTGGCGGCGATGGCCACCTCCTCGACCCGCTCCGGCGGCAGCTGCGGGTTACGGCGCAGCAGCTCACGGATGCAGCGGATCACCAGGTCGTCGGCGCGGGTGTTGGCGTACATGCCACCCGCCTTGCCGAACGGGGTACGGACGCCGTCGACGAAGACGACATCCCGAACTTCACGGGGCACTTGGAGCCTCCTTTTCGACCATAATTCGACCTCCGCGCCGAGAGGCGCACTACGGACCGAATGAAGGTCGCCGGCACGGGCGTGTTCCCCCGGATGCTACTCGTCAGTAACCAACCCCGACAGCACCCCTCGTGTGGTCAAGCCCACACCCTCCCGCCTCTTCGGACGCGGCGGCCCAACGCGTTGTCGCCCCGGCCCGCCGAGGGCCCGGGGCGACAACGTCATGTTCAACGCCTGGGGGTCGGCGTCAGGTGGCGGGGAGGGCCTCGGTGAGGCCTGGGACCAGGAGGGTGAGCTGCCACTCGCGGGCGCCGTAGCCGCGCAGGGTCTCGGCGACGGTGGCCTCGGTGATCTCCTCCGGGGGGACCCAGGCCAGGCGGCGTACCGAGTCCGGGGCGATCAGGTTCTCCGGGGGCAGGTTGTGCTCCCCGGCCACCCGGACCACCACCTCGCGGCAGCGGGCCAGCCGACCGGCGGCCACCGGGTCCCGCTCCGCCCAGCGGTGCGGCGGCGGGGGTCCCTCCACCGCCGGGGTCACCGGCAGCGCGTCGTCCGGCAGTTGCCGGGCGTCGTCCAGCGCCGCCAGCCAGGTGCGGGCCAGCCGGCGGACCGAGCGGCCGCCGAACCCGGGCAGGGTCAGCAGGGTCTTCTCGTCCTTCGGGTCCAGCTCGGCGGCGGCGACGATGGCCGAGTCCGGCAGCACCCGACCCGGGGCGGCGTCCCGCCGGGCGGCGATCTGGTCCCGGGCGTACCAGAGGGAACGGACCCGCGCCTGGGCCCGCGCGCCGCGTACCCGGTGGATGCCCGAGGTGCGCCGCCACGGCTCGGCGCGTACCCGGGGCGGGCGGGCGCCGTTGCGGATCAGCGCGGCGAACTCCTCCGCCGCCCACTCCGACTTGCCCTGCCGCTTCAGCTCGTCGTCCAGGGCGTCGCGGAGGTCGACCAGCATCTCCACGTCGAGGGCGGCGTAGGTCAGCCAGGACTCGGGCAGCGGCCGGGTGGACCAGTCCGCCGCCGAGTGGTGCTTCTCCAGCGTGTAGCCGAGCAGCTGTTCGGTGAGGGCGGCCAGGCCGACCCGCTCGAAGTTGGCCAGCCGGGCGGCCAGTTCGGTGTCGAAGAGCCGGCGTGGGCGCAGCCCCACCTCGGCCAGGCAGGCCAGGTCCTGGCTGGCGGCGTGCAGCACCCACTCCGCCCCGCCGATCGCCTCGTCCAGCGCGGTCAGGTCGGGCAGCGGCAGCGGGTCGATCAGCGCCGTACCGGCACCCTCCCGGCGCAACTGCACCAGGTAGGCGCGCTGGCTGTAGCGGTAGCCGGAGGCGCGTTCGGCGTCCAGGGCCACCGGGCCGTGGCCCTCGGCGAAACGGGCCACGACCTCGTCGAGTGCGCTCGGGGTGGCCACCGGCTGGGGCGTGCCGTCGCGGGGAGCGGTCAGCGGCACGGGGCCGCCGCTGGGCTGGTCGATCCCCACGTTCTCCGGCTCCGGCGCGGCCGAGGGCTGGGCGTCTCCCGTACGGCTTTCGGCGGCCCGACGGCGCAGGGGTGGTTCGTCGGTCACCTGACAACCCTAGTGCGCGCCGCGATCCGGTGTGCGCAGCCGGTCCGTCGTGTGTCGGCGGGGCGGCCGCCAGGCGTCGCGGAAGGCCGGACAACGGGGGAGACAAAGCCCGTACGCGCAGGTACGGTCCATCGAGCGTCGCGCCGGTCGAGGGGCGGAGAGGTGGCGCCACACGGGGGCGACGGGGAGGGCGGGGGGCCATCATGACGGCTGGGTACGGGCCGGGCGGCGGGACACCGACGCCGGGCACCGAAGAGCGGAAGCCGCAGGCGGCCGGTGACGAGCGCCCCGGACCGCTGGCACCCCGGATCGAGCGCCCCTGGCCGTCGGCGTACCCGCCGCCGGTCGTACCCGGCCAGCCGGCCCCGATCGCCGGGCCGCCGGCACCCGGCCCTGGGCATCCCGGCCTCGCGGGCCAGCCGACCGCCGACATCGCGCCGGCCGGGGCCCACCCGCCGCCCGGTGGCACCTGGTCACCGCCGCAGCAGCCCGGCCCGTGGGGCGCTGCGGCGCCCGCCGCGCCGGTCTACCCGCCCGGGCCGATCCCCGGTACGCCGCCCTTCGGACCCTTCCCGCCCGGGGCGATGCCGCCGCCCGGCCCGTCGGCGCCGCACCGGGGGCGTGGGCTCACCGTGGCCGCCCTCGCGCTGGCGGGCGTGCTGGCGGTGGTCACGGGCGTCCAGGCGTACCAGATCGACCGGCTCTCCGACCGCGTCGCCGCCACCGACGGTCGGCTCGCCGCGGCCCGGGACGGTGCCGAGGTCCGGCTCGACGGCCTCGAGCAGCGGGCCGGGGCGCTGGAGAAGCAGGCGGGCGCCGCCTTCAACCCGGAGGCCATCGCCAGCGCCGTGCTGCCCAGCGTCTTCCGCGTCCGGGCGGGCCAGTTCACCGGCACCGCCTTCGTCGTCGGCAAGCCCGCCGCCGGGGGCGCGGCGAACCTCTTCACCAACTTCCACGTGGTGGAGTCGGTCTGGGAGGGCGGCGGCCGGCAGGTCTTCCTGGAGCGGACCGACCAGCGCTTCCCGGCCACCATCGTCAAGGTCGACAAGGACAACGACATCGCCCACCTGCGGGCCACCGGCAGGTTCACCGGCCTGACCACCGCGCCCAGCCCGGTGAAGTCCGGGCAGCAGATCGTCGTGGTCGGCGCCCCGCTCGGGCTGGCGGACAGCGTCACCACCGGCGTGGTGAGCGCCTTCCGCAAGGACGAGGACGGCTCCGGACAGGTGATCCAGTTCGACGCCCCGATCAATCCCGGCAACTCGGGCGGGCCGGTGATCAACGGCGCGAAACAGGTCGTCGGCATCGCCACGGCCAAGGCCCGCGACGCCGAGGGCATCGGGCTCGCCGTGCCGATCAAGACCGCCTGCGACGGCTTCCGGATCTGCTGATCCCCGTCCTGGGTCGGCGCTGCGCCGACTCGGCCGGCGACCGCTCCTCCTTCCGGCCGGCCGTTCCCGGCCGGCCCCGCCGACGACGCCCTGTCGGCCATCGACCCAGCTCACCCCCGGCCTGTCGCGGCGCATCGCGGCGGACCAGTCACCTGGAGGAAGAACAGATGTCCCAGCCACCGACCGGGCCGGAGGGCTTCCGGCCGGCGTACCCGCCGCAGCCGCCGACCGCCCCCGGTCCGCAGCCGCCGGCGGCCCCCCACGCCGGCGCCCAGCCGGCCGCCGCCCCGCCGAACGCGCCGCACCCGGGCGGGCCGGTCCCCGGCCAGTACGCCCCCGCCCCGCCGGTCTCCGGGCCGGCGTACGGCCAGCCGATGTCCGCCCCGCCGGTCTCCGGACCCGTGTACGGGCAGCCGATGTCGGCGCCGCCGGTCTCCGGACCCGTGTACGGGCAGCCGATGTCGGCGCCGCCGGTGTCGGGGCCCGCGTACGGGCAGCCGATGTCGGCGCCGCCCGGGTCGGCGCCCCCGTTCGGCGTGCCCGCCCCGGATGCCGGCGCGGGCAGGAAGGTGCTGATCCTGGCCGTCGTGGCCGGGCTGCTCTTCGTGCTCAGCGGTGTGATGACCGGCCTGTTCGTCGTCAAGAGCAGCGAGCTGGCCAGCACCGAGCGGCGGCTCTCGGGTCAGGTGAGCGAGCGGGACGGCACCATCGCCGCCAACACCAAGGAGATGGAGAAGCTCCGGGTCGACCTGCAGGGCGCCCAGGACAAGCTTGCGGACACCGAGCAGGACCTCACCGGCACCCGCAACGACCGCGACGAGCAGGCCCGGCAGAAAAAGGTCATCGCCACCTGCCTGGACAAGCTGACCACGGCGCTCGGTGCGGCGGCGGCCGGCAACCGCAGCGCCTTCGAGAAGGCCAGCAAGGGCATGAACAAGGTCTGCGACGAGGCCGAGAACTACCTCTGAGCGTCCGCGCCCGGGGTCAGGCCGCGCCAGCCGGGCGGCGCTCGGAGAGCGCGGTCACCCCGGGCGGGGGCAGCCCCGCCGTCGAGGCGAGCAGGGCGCACCAGGCCTCCAGGTGCGGGGCCAGGTCGTCGCCGAGCGGGGTCCAGGACGCCCGGATCTCGACGTCCCCGGCGGCGGGCGGCCCGGCCAGCTCGCCGAACCGGGTCGACATGGTCTGGGTGACCGTGCCGCCGGCCGCCCGGTAGCGCGCGTCGTGCGCCTCCAGGGCGTCGACCAGCCAGGTCCAGCCCACCCCGGGCAGCAGCGGGTCGGCGGCCAGGTCGACCTCCAGCTCGGCGGTGACGTACGTGACCAGCCGCAGGGTGCCCTGCCACGCCTCGTGCCCGGCCGGGTCGTGCAGCAGGATCAACCGCCCGGTGGCCACCTCGTCGGAATCGCGCAGCACGGCGGCGGAGAGCGCGAACGCGTACGGGGCGAGCCGCTGGGGGGCGCCGACCTCCTCCAGTGCGATCTCCGCCCGGGGGGTCACCGACCGCAGCCCGGCGACCGCGCGGGCGAAGGTCTCCGGGAGCGCGATCGGGGGGGCCATGACCGGCAGCCTATGCCGCGCTCCGTCCGCCCGCGCGGACGGCGCGCCGAACGCCGGGGCCGTGGCGGGGGGCCGGAGCCGGGTGGCGGGGTGGGCGCCCGGCACGATCCGGCCCGTCGGCACCAGGGCCGGACGGCCCGGCGGGCGCGGGTCACAAAAGCTGGCGCTGCCCGCTGGGGTCGTCCCCGCGCGTGGCACGATTGCCGCGATGACCACCGACACCACGGGCACTGCCGCCCGAGACGGAGA
This sequence comes from Micromonospora sp. CPCC 205739, assembly GCF_036906795.1. Lineage (NCBI taxonomy): Bacteria > Bacillati > Actinomycetota > Actinomycetes > Micromonosporales > Micromonosporaceae > Micromonospora > Micromonospora sp. CPCC 205739. Next base: position 155,946 of record NZ_JBAKHS010000010.1, read on the forward strand.
ACCCCGCCCCGGCGGACCGGCCGACTCGCCCTTCGTGCGGGCCTGCCGCCGCGAGCCCGTCCCGCACACCCCGGTCTGGTTCATGCGCCAGGCCGGCCGGTCGCTGCCGGAGTACCGGGAGATCCGGGCCAACGTGGGGATGCTGGAGTCCTGCCGCCGCCCCGACCTGGTCGCGGAGATCACCCTCCAGCCGGTCCGCCGGCACGGGGTCGACGCCGCGATCCTGTTCAGCGACATCGTGGTGCCGGTCGCCGCGGCCGGTGTCGACCTGGACATCGTCCCGGGCACCGGGCCGGTGGTGGCCGAGCCGGTGCGTACCGCCGCCGACGTCGAGCGGATCCGCCCGATCGGCCGCGACGACGTGTCCTACGTGGACGAGGCGGTCCGGCTGCTCGTGACCGAGCTGGGCGACACCCCGCTGATCGGCTTCGCGGGCGCGCCGTTCACCCTCGCCAGCTACCTGGTCGAGGGCGGCCCGTCGCGGACCCACGCGAAGACCAAGGCCCTGATGTACGGCCAGCCGGAGCTCTGGCACGCGCTCTGCGCCCGCCTCGCCGAGGTGACCCTCTCCTTCCTGCGGGTGCAGGTCGACGCCGGGGTCTCCGCGGTGCAGCTCTTCGACTCCTGGGCCGGGGCGCTCTCCGAGGCCGACTACCGCCGCTACGTGCTGCCGCACTCGGCGACCGTGCTCTCCGGGCTGGCCGACGCCGGGGTGCCCCGGATCCACTTCGGGGTGGGCACCGCCGAGCTGCTCGGCGCGATGGGCGAGGCCGGCGCCGACGTGGTCGGCGTGGACTGGCGTACCCCGCTGGACGTCGCCACCCGCCGGATCGGCCGGGACCGGGCGGTGCAGGGCAACCTCGACCCCACCGTGCTGCTCGCCCCCTGGTCGGTGGTGGAGACCGAGGTGCGGCGGATCGTGGAGCAGGGCCGCGCCGCCCCCGGCCACGTGTTCAACCTCGGTCACGGCGTGCTGCCGGAGACCGACCCCGAGGTGCTGACCCGGGTGGTCGCGCTGGTGCACGAGGTGTCCGCGCGCCGGGCCGAGCAGGGCTGAGTCGTCGTGCGGCGGCCGTGGCGGGTGGCGGTGGTCGGCGGCGGGATCGCCGGGCTGGCCGCCGCCGTACGGTTGCGCGACCGGGCCCCCGCCGGCACCGAGATCACCGTGTACGAGCAGTCCGGCGCGCTCGGCGGCAAGCTGCGCACCGGTGAGCTGGCCGGGCAGCCGGTGGAGTTCGGCGCCGAGTCGTTCCTGATGCGCGACCCGGCCGGCGGGGAGTCCGCCGCCGTCGCGCTGATCCGCCGGCTCGGGCTGGCCGAGCGGATCGTGCACCCCACCGTCGGGCAGGCCGCGCTCGCCGTCGAGGGCGGGCTGCGCCCGGTGCCGGGCGGCACGCTGGTGGGCGTACCCGGGGATCTGGAGCAGGTGGCGACGGTCGCGCGGCCGGCGGCGGACGCCGACCGCGACGCCGGCCGGCCGCTGCTCGGGCCGGACGAGGACGTCTCGGTCGGGAAGCTGGTCCGGGCCCGCCTCGGCGATGAGGTGGTGGACCGGCTGGTCGACCCGATGCTCGGCGGCGTCTACGCCGGCCGGGCCGACGACCTGTCGCTGGTCACCACCATGCCGGCGCTGGCCCGCGCGGCCCGGGTCGCGCACACCCTCACCGGGGCGGTCCGCGCCGCCCAGGCCGCCGCGCCGCGCGCCCCCGGCGCGCCGGTCTTCGGCACCCTCGCCGGGGGGCTGTCCACCCTGGTCGAGGCCGCCGCGACGGCCAGCGGCGCGACGATCCGGCGGGACGCGGCGGTCCGCGAGCTGACGCCCGTCGCGGGCGGCGGCTGGCGGCTGACCGTCGGCCCGACCCGCGACCCGGAGCTGGTCGAGGCGGACGCGGTGGTGCTGGCCGTCCCGGCCCGGCCCGCCGCCCGGCTGCTCGCCGGTGTCACCCCCGAGGTGGCCACCGCGATCGGCGGGCTCGACTACGCCAGCGTCGCGCTGGTCACCCTGGCCCTGCCCCGGCCGGAGCTGCCGGCGCTCTCCGGCTTCCTGGTGCCGGCCACCGAGGGCCTGCTGATCAAGGCGTCGACGTTCTTCACCACCAAGTGGGGGCACCTGGCCCGGCCGGACGGCATCGCCCTGGTCCGCGCCTCGGTCGGCCGGTACGGCGAGGAGACGTCGCTGCACCTGGCGGATGCCGACCTGGTGGCCGCCGTGCACCGGGAGCTGTCCGGCGTGCTCGGCGTGGCGCTGCCCGCGCCGCTCGCCAGCCACGTGCAGCGCTGGGGCGGGGCGCTGCCGCAGTACGCCCCGGGCCACCTCGACCGGGTCGCCGCCGCCCGGACGGCGCTGCGCGCCGCCCACCCGACGCTGGTCCTGGCCGGCGCCGGCCTCGACGGGGTCGGCATCCCGGTCTGCGTCCGCTCCGGCGAGACGGCGGCCGGAGAGATCATCGAAGCACTGGGAGGATCGGGTTCATGACCGAGCAGACCAACGCGGCCCGGCTCAAGGAGCTCAACGCGAGCATCCGCTACACGATGTGGTCGGTGTTCCGGGCCACCAGCCCGCTGCCGTCGCTGCGGGAGAACGTCACCGGCGAGGTGGAGGCCCTCCTCGAGGAGTTGGCCAGCAAGGACGTCGTGGTCCGCGGCCTGTACGACGTGGCCGGCCTGCGCGCCGACGCCGACCTGATGATCTGGTGGCACTCCGCCTCCAGCGACGCCCTCCAGGACGCCTACCTGCGCCTCCGCCGCACCACCCTGGGCCGGGCGCTCACCCCGGTCTGGTCGCAGATGGCCCTGCACCGGCCGGCGGAGTTCAACAAGAGCCACATCCCGGCGTTCCTCGCCAACGAGGAGCCCCGCCCCTACCTCTGCGTCTACCCGTTCGTCCGCTCGTACGAGTGGTACCTGCTGCCGGACGCCGAGCGGCGCGAGATGCTGGCCGAGCACGGCAGGATGGCGCGCGGCTACCCGGACGTACGGGCCAACACGGTCGCCTCGTTCGCCCTCGGCGACTACGAGTGGATGCTCGCCTTCGAGGCCGACGAGCTGCACCGGATCGTCGACCTGATGCGCGACCTGCGCGCCTCCGGCGCCCGCCGGCACGTGCGCGAGGAGGTCCCGTTCTACACCGGCCGGCGTCGCTCGGTCGCCGAGATCGTCAACTGCCTGGTGTGACGGGCTCGCCGGGATCGCGTACCCCCGGTAACGTGACAGATCCATCACGGTAACTGTCGCTGCCGTGCGGATCCGTCTGGAGGCCAGGTGTCGCAGCTCGTCGAGTTCCCGCTGGACGGCGGTGGCGCGGTCCGGGTCGAGATCGGCGACGAGGAGGGCGTGGTCCCGGTCGGGCGGGCCGGCGACGTGGTGGCGCGGGCGCACCAGACGCTGGAGTCCGCGCTGGCCCAGTTGCGGCCGGTGACCGACGCCGTCCTGCGCAACCTGCGCGACGCCGCCGAGCCGCCGGACCGGGTCTGTGTGGAGTTCGGCGTGAAGCTGGCGGCCAAGGGCGGGCTCGTGGTGGCCAGCGGCACCTCGGAAGCCAACCTCAAGGTGCAGCTCGAATGGAACCGCGCCGACCCCGCGGCGTGAGCCGGCGGCGTCGGACGACCGCGTGATGCCCGGCGCGACGGGGTGCCCTCCGCAGCGGCCGGAGCGCCCGGTGCCCGGCGGGGCGACGCTCGCGGTGGCCGCCGTGCACGACCGGGCCGGCACCGTCGTCGGCGCGGCCTTCCTGATCGACTCCGCCCGGCTGCTCACCTGCGCCCACGTCGTACAGGCGGCGCTCGGTCCGGAGCCGGTGACGCCCGGGCCGGCCGACCCGGTCCTGGTGTCGCTGAGCTTCCCCCTGCTGGCGCCGGGGAGTCGCCGCGCCGCGCTGGTGCTGCCGCAGCACTGGCAGCCGGGGCGGCCGGACGGGTCGGGCGACTACGCGGTCCTCCAGCTCGTCGCGCCGGCGCCGGTCGGGGCCCGGCCGGTCCGGCTGGCCCGGCCCGGGCAGGCGGGCACCCGCGACCGGGTCTGCCGGGTCTTCGGCTTCCCCCGTGCCCTGCCCGAGGGCCGCTGGTTCGAGGGGTGGGTGGTCGGGCCGATCGGGGGCGGCTGGATCCAGCTCGCCAACCGCAGCGACTCCGGCTACCAGATCGAGCCGGGTTTCTCCGGCGCGCCGGTGTGGGACAGCCGGCTGCGCTGCGTCATCGGCATGGTCGTCGCGGTCGACCAGGTGGTCCGGCCGCAACCGGCCCGCCCGGCCGCCTTCATGATCCCGATCCGCCGGCTGCCGGTGGCCGACCAGCACGGCCGGCCCCGGGTGCTGCCGCGCTGGCGGCAGCCGTTCAGCCGGTGGCGGACCGGTCCCGCCCCGGCCGCCGCCCGCTGGTCGCCGCGGGCCCGGGCCCGGGTCGCGGCGTTCGTGGTGGCCCTGCTGGCGGTCGGTCTGGCCGCCGTGCCCGAGCCGCTGGGCGGCTGCGCCGGGCCGGTCGAGCTGCGGGTCGCCGCCGCCCCGGACGACCTGGTCACCTACCAGGCGGTGGCCGCCGCGTACGAGTCGTGGACGGTGGCCCGGGCGGGCGGCTGCCGGACCACCAACGTCTTCGTCTATCCGGCGGCGCCGCGCGAGGTGGCCCAGGGGCTCCAGCTCGGCTGGTCGGACTCCGCCGGCCGGCCGGCGACCGAGGCGGACCTGGGCACGCCGGGCTGGTACCCGGCCGACGTCGGGCCGCGCCCGGACGTCTGGTTCCCGGGTGCCGAGATGCCGTCGCAGCAGGTGCTGAACCTGACCGCCGTCCGGGACTACCTGACGGTGGCCCGCTCGCCCCTGGTGCTGGCGGTGCCGCGTGCCCTCGTCGACCCGGGGCGCGACGACGCGGACCGGCAGCGCTCGCTGTCCTGGCCGGAGCTGTTCGCCAAGGCCAGCCGAGGCCCGGGGGAGGAGCCGACGATCACCGACTCGGGCCGGCGGGTGACCGGCACCGGGTGGCAGGTCGTCCGCCCCGATCCGGCGGTGTCCCCCGAGGCCCGGATGGTCGATGTGGCGCTCTACGACGGCGCGCCGGACACGGCGTGGATCCGCCAGCAGATCGAGCAGCGGCTGGAGGCCGCCCAGGACGGGCGCGGCTTCCCGCTGGGCAGCCTCGCCGCCGTGCTGTGCCGGCAGCGGCAGCTCGCCGCCGACCCGACCGGTCCGGTGCCGCCCGCGGTGATCACCACCGAGCAGGCGCTGGTCCGGTTCAACCTCGGCGAGCGGCTCGGCGACGGCTGCGTCGAGTACGCCCGCCCCGCGCCCGGCCGGTCGCTGGTGGCGTTCTATCCCGAGCTGACCCCGGGGGTGGACCACCGGCTGGTCCTCCTGCGCTGGCCGGACTCCCTGCAGAGCGCCGCCGCCCGCGCGGCCGCCGACGACCTGCGTCGCTGGTTGACCGGGCCGGGGCGGGACGAGCTGCTGGCCCGGGGTTTCCGGGTGCCCGGCCGCGACGGCAGCGGGCCGGCCCTGACCGAGGCGAACGGCGTGCTGCCCGGCTGGCTGCTGGACAACCCGCAGTGGGAACTGGTCGACGGCGCCGACGTGCTCGCCCTGAACACGGCCGACCAGCGCTACCGGGAGGCCCGGCGCCCGGCCCGGGTGCTGCTGGCGCTGGACACGTCGGGCTCGATGCTGGCGGAGGCGGGCCGGGGCACCCGCTTCGACGTGGCGGTGGACGGTGTCGCCGCCTCGCTGCGCCGCCTCGGCGGCCGGGACGAGGTCGGGGTCTGGGCGTTCTCCACGGCCTACCCAGGGGCCGCGGGACGGGTCCGCGACGTGGGGCGGGCCGACCCGGGCCGGGACGCCCTGCTCGCCCGGTTGCGGAGCACCGTGCCGGCGGGGGACACGCCGCTGTACCGGACCATCGACGCCGCGATCCGCGAGGTCCGCCGGCTGGGCGGCGGCGCGGACGAGTACCTGCGGGCCGTCGTGGTGCTCACCGACGGGCGGGACACGGCCAGCGGCGGCCTGGTGCCCCGGGTCGACGGCGACCCCCCGGTACGCCTCTACGTGATCGCCGTCGGCGAGGCGAGCTGCGACGACCGGGTGCGCACCCGCACGCTGCGGCAGACCGCCCGGGCCAGCGGCGGGCAGTGCGTGCAGGCCGAGGCGAGCACCGTGGACCGGGCCCTGACCGGGCTGTTCCGTCAACTCTGGGAGAAGGGGGCCGGCCAGTGACCGACCGCAGACCGGGCGGCGTGCCCGCGACCGCCCGTCGGCGGCGCCGGGTGCCGGCGTCGTTCCTGCTCGGGGTGGCCGTCGGTACGGTGCTCGGCATCGTCGCGACGCTCGGCTGGTACGTCGCCACCCGGGAGGAGCCGCTGGAGCACGGGGAGCTGGTGATCCTCAGCGGCAAGGACACCAGCTCCGGGGGGCAGCGGGAGGAACTGGTCAAGCTCTGGAACGTGCTGCACCCGCAGAGCCCGGCGCGCATCCGCGAGGCGCCGGTCACCACCGACCAGCAGCACAGCGAGATGGTGGGCATCGCCCAGGCGCAGGCGGCGGGCGCCGGGCCGGACCCGGACGACGAGGTGGACATCTACAACCTCGACGTCACCTTCACCGCGGAGTTCGCCGCCGCGGGCTACCTGCGGCCGGTCGACGAGGCGCGGCTGGCCCCGGGGCACCTGGGCGCGTTCGTGCCGGAGGTGCTGGACACCTGCCGCTACCGGGGCTCGCTCTGGGCGCTGCCCTTCAACACCGACGCGGGCCTGCTCTTCTACCGTTCGGACCTGGTGACCGGTGGAGCGCCGGCCGCGCCCGGCGGGGCGCCCCGCTTCGACTGGGACGCCATCCTCGACCGGAGCGCGGCGCTCACCGGCGCGGGCGGTGCCGCACAGCGGCCCGTCGCCGGGTACGTCGGACAGTTCGGCCCGTACGAGGGGCTGACCGTCAACGGGATGGAGCTGGTCTGGGCCGGGGGCGTCGACCGGCTCGTCGACGAGACCGAGAACCGGGTGATCTTTCAGCGGGAGCGCTGGGAACGCCGGCTGCGCGAGGTGGCCGCGGCCCGGCGCGCGGGACTGCTGGTGGGCGACGCCTTCACCGTCCCCGGTGACGAGGGGCGCAGCCTGCGGGACTTCCAGGAGGGCCGGGCGCTGTTCATGCGCAACTGGCCGGTCAACTACCGGGCGTTGGCCGCCACCGACGCGGCCCCGGCATCCCGGGTGCCCTTCGAAGTGACCCGCCTGCCCGGCCCGTCCGCGCTGGGCGGGCAGAACCTCGCCATCGCCAAGCAGACCCGGCAGCCCCGGGCGGCCCAGGCGCTGATCGAGTTCCTGACCCGGCAGGAGGCCCAGCGCACGCTCTTCACGGTGGGCGGCTTCGCCCCGACCCGTACGGACGTCTACGCCGACGCGGCGCTGCGGGAGCGGTTCCCGTACCTCGCGCTGCTCGGCGAGGCGGTCCGGGAGGCCCGGGCGCGGCCCCGGGTGCCGCACTACTTCCAGTTCAGCCGGGTCTTCCGGGAGGGCGTGCGGACCGCCCTGGAGGGCGACGGCACGCTGCCGGAGGACTTCGAGGCCCGGCTGAACCGGGCGCTGCGGGGCGGCTGACCGGGGCCGCGCGGGTGCGCGGCCCCGGCCGGCCCGCTCAGGTGGTCGCGGTGCAGGTCGGGGTCGGGCTCGCCCCGCTGCCGGAGCCGAGGAAGCCGAAGGACGTCTTCGCCCCGGCGGCCACCGACCCGTTGTAGCTGACGTTCCGGGCGGTGACGGTGGACCCGCTGCTGGTCACCGTCGCGTTCCACGCCTGGCTGACCTGCTGGCCGCCCGCGTACGTCCAGGTGACCGTCCAGCCCTTCAGCGCGGTGGCGCCGGCGGTCACCTCCACCTCGCCCTGGAAGCCACCGGACCACTGCGAGGTGACCCGGTAGGTGGCGGTGCAGCCCCCGGCCGGCGGCGGCGTCGTCGGCGGCGGGGTGGTGGGCGGCGGGGTGGTCGGCGGCGGCGTCGTGGTGGGCGGCGTGCCGGGTCCGCCGCCGCCGAAGTCGACGTCGCTGCACAGGTAGTAGGACTGGTCCAGGTGGCTGGCCTGCCAGATGGTGTAGACGACGTGCCGGCCGGTACGTCCCGGCGCGTTGGCCGGCACCTGGATCGAGACGCCCTGGGCCTCCGGCGTCCACCGGTTCGCCGGGGTGTTGCCGATCTGGCCGACCAGTTCCAGGTCGCTCCAGGCCAGCGGCTTGCTCAGGGCGTTGAAGCCCTGCTTCGTCACGTACACCCGGATGTAGTCGGCGCCGTGACTGGCCTGGTCGTACAGCTTGATCCTGAAGTTGGTCGTGGTCGGCACGGTCTTCCACGCGCCGACGGTGTCGAGTGCGTTGTAGCGGCCGCTGGCGGTGTGCCCGGCGCTGCACAACTGGCCGTCCGGGATGGCGGCCTGGTGGTTGCCGGCGACGCCCTCACGGAACAGGCCGTTCCAGTTCCACATGGCGTTCGGGTCGGCCTGCCAGGCCTGCCAGCACATCGGGTCCTCGGTGGCCATCTTCGGGTTCTGGAAGTCGCTGCCCCAGCGTTGCCAGCAGCCGTAGTTGCGCGACGCCGGGTCCACCACCGATCCGTGGGCGGAGGCGGACCGGGCCAGGGCGGTGGTGAGCAGCAGCGCGACGATCGCGCCGACGGCGAGCAGCGCCGCCACCAGTGGGGTGGGGCGTCTGCGCAGCAGGACGGACAAGGGAGCCTCCGGGGTGAGGGGTCGATCGACGACGACGCCCGGACGGCCGGGAGTTGCCCCCTCCCGAGCCCCTGCGTGGCTCCCGCGACGGCTCTGCCCCCGCAGGCTCCCACGGGAAAACGCTATCCGTCAATGTCCCCCGGGTGCCCCGATCGGCTCTCCCGGCGCATCGGGACGTGCGGGATGCCGTCCTCGACGTACTCCGCGCCGGTCACCGCGAACCCGTGCCGGGCGTAGAAGTCGACCAGGTAGGACTGCGCCTCCAGCACGCACGGCCGGTCGCCGACCAGCCGCAGCGCCTCGGTCATCAGCCGGCCGGCGTGCCCGCCGCCACGGGCCGCGGGCGCCACCACCACCCGGCCGATCCGCGCCGCGCCGTCCGGGTCGGCCAGAATCCGCAGGTACGCCAGCACGGCGCCGTCGTGCTCCAGCCAGAGGTGCCGGGTGCCGGGCTCGACGTCCCGCCCGTCCAGCTCCGGGTACGGGCAGTGCTGCTCGACCACGAACACGTCGATGCGCAGCCGGAGCAGGTCGTGGAAGGTGCGGGCGTCCAGGTCGGCGAAGGCGGCGACCCGGACGTGGGCGGTCTGCGTCGGCATCCCGCGATGGTAGGCCGGGCGGTGGGGCGTACCGCGTCGAACCCGGTGTGGCGCGGATCAGGCCGGGCGGGCACCGACCGCATCGCGGATCTCGGCGCCCTGGGCCTCCTCGCTGCGGGCGCAGTGCGCGCAGCAGAAGAACCGGCCGCCGACCTCCACGCCGTGGCCGAGGATCTTGACCTCGCAGTGCTCGCAGATCGGCGCGAGCTTGTGCGCCGCGCACTCGAAGGAGTCGAAGGTGTGCGTGTCACCGCTGACGGTGCGCACCTCGAACGCCATCCAGTAGTCGTTGCCGCAGACCTCACAGGTAGCCACGATCGAAAACCCCCGGTATCAGGACAGGTGACACCAGAGTGCGGCAGCGCGGGGCACTCGCGGGGCGAAATGCCGCGAGTTCACTTGGCGGTGAGCTTGTCGAGGTCGGGGGCGTAGACGCTCATCCAGTGCGGGTGCAGCCGGTAGTAGACCACTTCGTTGTCCCAGTCGAAGGCGTCGCTGCCGTAGAAGTCCTTGAAGTAGGCCAGCAGGTCTGGCCAGTCCGCGGCAGGCTCGCCGTCCTGGGGGTTGAGGATCTCCACCGTGCCGTGCGTGAACACGCCCAGGTCCTCGCCGCGCATGTGCGCGACGCTGGCGGCGGGGCGGGCGGCGAGGTGGCGGGCCTTGGCGGCGTTGCGCGCCGTGCCGAAGTGCCACCTGCCGCGCAGGAAGTGCCCGTCCACGCCGCTGATCCGCGGCTCGCCCTTCGCCGTCACCGTGGACAGGGCGAGGGTGCACATGCCGGTGAGGACCTGGGTGAGCTGCTCCGCGGTCAGGGTGCGCTCGGCGATGATCGAGCGGAGGTGCGACGTGGAGCGGGCGAGGGAGGCGTCGAGCAGGTCCTGCAGTTCGGTGAGATCTTCTGGCGTTTCGCGCATGGAGGTCCTTGTCCGTAGGCCCGGTTCACGTCCGGCATCGGCGCCGGCCGCTGACACCATGCTGCGCCACAAACCTGACACCTTGTGTCGTATCTCTTCGCCCGGCGGACCGCGCCGTCAACGGGGACGAAATGCGCGAGTCGATCCGGTTGGGCGGCGTTTCGTCTCCGGCGTGTCGCGCGTTGGACCTGGTGGACCGCCTCGACCCCGGAGGATCACGTGATCAAGCGCAACAAGCTCTTCGGCAACCAGACCCGGATCACCTTCTGCCTGCCCCGGGACATCCCGCCCGGCCCGGTCAGCGTCGTCGGCTGCTTCAACGGCTGGGAGCCCGGCCGGCACGAGCTGGTCGCCCGCCGCGATGGCACCCGTACGGTGACGGTCAAGCTGGGCCCGGGGGAGTACCGCTTCCGGTACCTGGCCAGCGGAGGTGTCTGGCTGGACGACGACTCCGCCGACCGGGTGGACGAGAGGGGCAGCCTGCTGCTGCTCTGACCTCCCCCGCGGCGTGTCCGACACGGAGCGCGAGCCGCTGATGACCGTCGATGATTTTATCGACAGGCTTCTTTACTGTTAACAAAGTTTAAATTATGTTGGATGACACCTTCAGCAGGCCGAAGCCGAGGAGTTGTCATCATGCGTCGAAGAGTCACCGTCCCGATCCTGGCGGCGGGCGCCGTCGTGTCCTCGCTCGCCGTCGCCGCCCCCGCCCAGGCCCACGGCTACGTCTCCGGGCCGCCCAGCCGGCAGGCGCTCTGCGCGCAGAACCGGGTGCCCGACTGCGGGCAGATCAAGTACGAGCCGCAGAGCGTGGAGGGCCCGAAGGGGCTGCGCAACTGCCACGCCAACATCGCCCACTTCGCCGTCCTCAACGACGACAGCCGGGGCTGGCCGGCCACGTCGGTCGGCAGTTCGGTGACGTTCACCTGGGTCAACACCGCCCGGCACGCCACCAGCAACTGGGAGTACTTCATCGGCGGCACCCGCGTCGGCGTCTTCGACGGGGGCGGCCGGCAGCCCGGCGCCACCGTGTCGCACACCGTGAACCTCGGCGGGTTCTCCGGGCGGCAGAAGATCCTCGCCGTGTGGAACATCGCCGACACCGCCAACGCGTTCTACTCCTGCGTGGACGTGCAGATCGGTGGCGGCGGCGGCCCGGCGCCCAGCCCGACGCCGCCGGCCCCCACCACCTCGCCCACCCCGACGCCGCCGGCCCCCACCAACCCGCCCGCCCCCGGCGGGAGCTGGACCGCCGGTCGTGCCTACCAGGTCGGTGACCAGGTCACCTACAACGGGCTGACCTACCGCTGCCGGCAGGCGCACACCGCGATCCCGGGCTGGGAGCCGCCGAACGTGCCGGCGCTGTGGTCGCAGGTCTGACCGGACGGGTACGGCCCGAGCCGGTGCGGGCCGCATCCGCCCGTCGGCGCGGCGTGGGACCCGCCGGCGTGCCGCGCACGCAGGTGCTCGCCGCGCTCGCCACCCTGCTGCTGGCCGCCGGCTGCGCCGACGCCCCGTCCCCGACGCCCCCGGCGTCCCGCCCCGCGCCCCCGGCCACGGCCTCGGCGGAGACCGCGCTCGGCGGGATCGACGTGGTGTACCTGAACATGATGGTGGCCCACACCGAGCAGACGCTGGAGATCGTCCGGCTGGGGCGCGACCGGGTGACCGACGGCGAGCTGCGCACCCTGGTCACCGCCATCGAGGTGACCGAGGCCGACGAGCTGGACACCATGCGGGCGTGGCTGCGCGACGCCGGTCCGAGCGCGACCGCCGGGCGGCACGACCACAGCGGGCACCTGGCCGGCCCCGCCGACCTCGCCCGCCTGCGCGACGCCCCGGCCGGCCAGGTGGACGCCGTGCTGCGTCAGCTGCTCGGCACCCACCAGCAGGAGGCGGCCGACCTGGCCCGGGCCCACCGGGAGACCGCGGTCAGCCCCCGGGTACGGGAGCTGGCCGGGCGCATCGAGCAGTCGCGTACCGCCGAGGTGCGCCTCCTGGCGGCACCGGCGGTCGGGAAACGGTAGGTGACGACGGGCCGCCGGCCGGCCCGACATGGGTGGCCGGCGACCCGGGGGTCGCCTCAGGCGTCGGTGCGCGGTTCCAGCCGGATCGACAGCGAGTTGACGCAGTGCCGGGTGTCCTTCGGGGTGAAGCCCTCGCCGTGGAAGACGTGCCCGAGGTGGCTGTCGCACCGGGCGCAGCGGATCTCCGTACGGCTCATGCCGAGGCTGCGGTCCTCGATCTCCTTGACCCGGCCCGGGATGGCGTCGTCGAAGCTCGGCCAGCCGCAGTGCGAGTCGAACTTGGTGTCGCTGGAGAAGAGCTCCAGGCCGCAGGCCCGGCAGTGGTAGACGCCGGGGGTCTTGGTGTCGACGTACTCGCCCGTCCAGGGTGGTTCGGTGCCCGCCTCGCGCAGCACCCGGAACTCCTGCGGGCTCAGCCGGACCCGCCACTCTTCCTCGGTGCGGGGCAGTTCGCTCTTGTCAAGACTCACCCGTCAACGGTACGTCGGATGTCGGGGGCGTCGCATAGGGTCGCGGAATGGGCGGCTCCTCGAAGGCGACGGTGACCGAGATCGAGGTCGCCGGGCACACCGTCCGGCTGACCAGCCCCGACCGGGTGATCTTTCCGGGGCGCGGGTTCACCAAGGCGGACGTCTTCCACTACTACCTGGCCGTCGGCGACGGGATCATGCGTGCCCTGCGGGACCGCCCCACCACGCTCCAGCGCTTCCCCGAGGGCGTCGAGGGGGAGATGTTCTTCCAGAAGCGGGTGCCCACCCGGGGCGTCCCGCCGTGGGTGGGCACGGCGACGATCACCTTCCCCAGCGGGCGCAGCGCCGACGAGCTCTGCCCGGCCGACGTCGCCCACGTCGCCTGGGCCGCCCAGATGGGCACCATCGTCTTCCACCCCTGGCCGGTGCGGGCCGCCGACGTCGACCGCCCCGACGAGCTGCGCATCGACCTCGACCCGCAGCCCGGCACCGACTTCGCCGACGCGGCCACCGCCGCCGGCGAGGTGCGCGCGCTCCTGGCCGAGCTGGGGGCCACCGGCTGGCCGAAGACCTCCGGCGGCCGGGGCGTGCACGTCTACCTGCGCATCCAGCCCCGCTGGACGTTCACCGAGGTGCGCCGGGCCACCATCGCGCTCGCCCGCGAGCTGGAGCGCCGCCGCCCCGACCTGGTCACCACCGCCTGGTGGAAGGAGGAGCGGGGCCGGCGGGTGTTCGTCGACTACAACCAGATGGCCCGGGACCGGACGATCGCCTGCGCGTACTCGCTGCGCGCCAACGCCCGGGCCACCGTCTCCACCCCGGTCACCTGGGACGAGCTGCCCGACGTGGAGCCGGACGACTTCGACCTGCGCAGCGTGCCCGTCCGGCTCGCCGAGCGGGGGGACCCGCACGCCGGCATCGACGACACCCCGTTCGACCTCACCCCGCTGCTGGAGTGGGCCGAGCGCGACGCCGCCGCCGGCCAGGGCGACATGCCGTACCCGCCGGACCACCCGAAGATGCCGGGCGAGCCCAAGCGGGTGCAGCCCTCCAAGGCCCGGGACAGGACCAGGTAAGACACCGCCGCAAGGGACGGAAGTCCGGGTAGCTTAACCGCGACTCGCCAGATGATCTACCCGGCCATGTCCCCTGATTACGGCGCTCAAGTCGTAGCTGCGGGTAGCCGGGGGCCCCGTGAACGGCCCCCGGCTACGGGCTCGACTCAGGAGCCGTCGGGAAGCTCGAAGGTGGCGAACAGGTCCCCGTCAGGGTCTAGCAGTACCTCAGTGAGCACAGACTCCGGCGGAACCTGGCCGATCAGCTCCGCCAGGGCGGCGGCGGTAACGGGCGGCTCAACGGTGCTAACCCACACTCCGGGGGAGTCCCTAACAATCCTCAAGAACCATGATCCTTCCTGCGTGGCGAACGGTCCCGCGCTACCGGTGGTTGGTCCTCTTCATCAGGAGCCAGACCAAACCGCCGATGGGCACGGCTGACAACACGACGCACACGGCTATGTGCCACAGCTTGACGGCAACCATGGCGCGGACCGTACACCTACCCGGCGACGTTCAGGACTTGGCGCAGCCCCGGGGAGTGATCCCGAGAGCGGCGGCAACCCGCTCACGGTTGGCCCCGGGTTCCGCAAGCATCGCCACGGCCAGGCGGCGGGCGTCCGCCACCGGGCGACGGACCTTCCGGGGCCGCTCAGGTTCCGGGGCTACGGAGCCGCTGGGGGCCATCCGTAGGGCCTTCCGCGGATTCCCCCTGGGTGTGTCGGCAGGGGCGGCAATCTCCGGGCACTCAGGGGCCGTTTCCCGTTGCTGGGTAGCAACTTCCGCCGGAACAACGGCGGCATCCTTCCCGGAACGGGCCGACACCTCAACCGTGAGCAGCAGGGCCACGGCAGGCCACGCGGAAACTACCCGGGCCCACCGGGTCAGGGTCAGCAACTATGACGTTGGCGGCCAGGGAAGCGGCTACGCCGACCAGGAAGGGCCAACCAGGCGGACCAGCGGGACCGCCTACCGTCCCCGAGGGCCAGGGTGGCAACCAGAATCATTCCGTCTACCGAAAGCGGCAGAATGGTTGCCAGGAAAGGGGTCTGGCCCGCCTCAAGGGCCAGGGTCCGCATGTGGTCGTAGCTGCCCCGCCTGATCAGGCGAGCTGAGCCGGTCCGCTCGCCCCCACCCCGGGCCGGGCAGGGGTGAGCGGGCCGGCTGCCGCTCAGGCGAAGTTGAACACCAGCGGGAAGGCCAGGACGACCGTCCAGGCCCAGATCGCGTACACGATGACGTAGCGGGTCTGCCAGCGTTCCAGGCGGGCGAAGGGCATCCGGCCCCGTACGAAGCCGAGGAACAGCCAGGCCGACCACGCCAGGTTGGTGAGCAGGATGAGGTTCTCGCCCAGGGCCGCGGTCTTGTTGGGGCTGAAGCCCCACTCGGTGATCCGGCCGGTGATCGCCAGCAGCACCAGGACGTCGATGGTCAGAGCGCTCACGACCAGCGCGAGCTGCACGCGGTCGAAGAGACCCGGCCGGGCCGTCAGGTCACGGGCCGAGATGGCGTACAGCAGCAGGCCCAGCACGACGACGAGCAGCAGGTTGAAGAGGATGAGCGCGTCCCGCTCGACGTCGATGCCGTTGTTGGTCCAGACGAAGGCGACCAGGAAGGCCAGCAGCGCGACCGCGAAGAGCGGGGTGAAGACGCGGGTCAGCACCGGCGCCATGTTCTCGATGACGCTCTGCTTCGCCTCGACCAGCCAGGCCGCCACGATGACCGCGGCCATGGCCCCGCACGGCAGCAGCCACGACTGGATGAACCCCTCGGCGTCGATGCCGATGGCCTGGAAGGTGCCCACCGTGAAGGCGGTGAGCACGCCGCCACCGAGCCCGATGAGGGCGAAGTAGATCAACCACTCCCCGGTGAACCGGATGAAGTCCATCCGCCGCCGACCCGAACGCCAGTCGCCGCCCGCGTAGGCGACGCCGACCACCAGCCAGAGCGCGAGCGGCAGGTGGATCGCCGTGAGCACGACGCTCTGCGAGTCGTCGTCCAGCGGATACGCGTTCGCGGCGACCGCACCGAGCACGAACAGCGCCGCGAGCACGCCGATGACGCGGGGACCGACCCGGCGCTGCCACGCGAAGTAGGCGGCCAGCGCCGGCAGCGCGAAGAAGCTGATGTTGCGCGCGTAGAAGGCGCCGTGGTCGTCGGAGGCGAAGTCGAGCCCGAACAGGGCCGGCACCTTGATCGCGAGCGCCGCGACGGCCGCGCAGAGCACCATGACCGGCAGCTCGCGCCGGGACCTGGCGGCGACCGGCGTGTCCGGCTCGCCGGGCAGCACGAGCTGCTTCCACAACCGCTCGGAATGCTCGCGGGCGAACTCCCGCGACAGGTCGTCGAGGCTGCCCATCCGCTTGACGGCGATGAGGAACGCCTCGTCGGTCCGCAGGCCCGCCTCGGTCAGCTCGGTGATCCGGCTGCGCAGGTGGTCCTCCAGCTCCTCGGCATCGGTGTGGTGCAGCTCCCGGCGGCGGTCCGTGTAGGCCCGCCACTCGGCGATCTGGCCCTCCAGCTCGTGGTCGCTCTGCGCGGTCATCGTCCCGCCTCCCAGGCCGGTGCCGGGATCGGCGTGATGGCCTGTGCCCTGTCCCAGACGCCCTTCAGGGCGTCGACGACCGCGGCCCACTGGCGGCGCTGCTCGGCGAGCTCGGCCCGGCCCTTGTCGGTGATGCGGTAGTACTTGCGGCGGCGTCCCCCCGGTGGGTTCTCCCACGCCGACTCGACGTGGCCGAGCCGCTCCAGGCGGTGCAGCAGCGGGTAGAGCAGACCGTCGGTCCACTCCAGCTGCCCGCCGGACAGTTCGTTGACCTGCTTGAGGATCGCGTAGCCGTAGCTCTCGCCGTCGGCGAGGATGCCCAGCACGAGTGGGGTCGCCGAGGCGGCGACGAGGTCTTTGGTGATGTGCAATGTGACCGCCTAACCCTAGAACTGCAATGCATAGTAGTTCTAGGTATGGCGGCGGCGCAATCAGTCCGCGGCTACCTCCGCTGCGGGACCGTCCAGGCGAGGAACCGGTCGAACAGTTCGGCCGGCGACGGGACCGCGTGCGGACTGATCTCGATCAGGTCGGCCGTGGCGTCGAAGAGGCAGCCGGCCATGTAGACCGAGAGCGCCACCCGGTCCCGCCGGTACTCCATGCCGAGCAGCAGCCGGGCCGGCGGGCACGGCCAGGCGGCGGCGCAGACCCGGCACAGCCAGCGGGGCCGCATCGGCACGTGCGGGCGGACCGCCCGCCGCTGACGATCGGGTACGGGCGGAGCGGCGAAAGTCGGCATACTCTTACGGTGACCGGGGAGTTGACCCGAGTCAAGTAGCCGGGTCAACTGTCTAGCGTCCGCCGTATGGAGCTGGTGGGAGCACACGAGATTCGCGTGATGCTGGGCAACATCAGTAAGCAGCGCGTTTACGTGATCACCAGTCACCGCAACTTCCCCGAGCCGGTTGCCGATTTGATGCAGGGCAAGGTGTGGCGGAAGTCCGACGTCGAGAAGTGGATCAAGCAGCACCGGCCGGACCTGGCCACCGACTGAGCGCGCCCGCCGCCGCTCCCCCTCGGCGTCCGGCACACTGGCCGGCATGACCTCCACGACCGGCGTGATCCGGCGACTGGTCGGCGTCTACCACGCCGACGGCGGGCTGCGCGGCGAACTGGCGTACCTGATCGGCAAGGTGCGGGGGACCACGTCGTGCGCGCTCTGCGACGTCACCCACCACGCCGTCGGCCGCAAGCGTGAGTGGCGCGACCTCCTGCCCGACCTGGGCGTACCCGTGGATCTGGTGCACCTCAACGAGCGCAGCCCGGCGGTCCGGGCGGCCAGCGAGGGTCGTACCCCCTGCATGCTGGCGGTGACCGACGGCGGCCTGGTCCTGCTGCTCGGACCGGACGAGCTGGCCGCCCTCAACGGTTCCGTGACCGGCTTCGCCGAGGCGCTGCGGGCGGCGGCCACCCTGGCCGGCCTGCGGTGGGACGCCGTCAGATAACGATCATGTAAAGGGCGCGAACCTTTTCCGGCCCGTACCCGCTCTTTGTGGTCACCGGCCCAGCGGGGGCCCCGGGGGAGGCGTACGGATGAAGCTGGTGTGGAGGCGGGCCTACGAGGCGCGGGGCCTGCTGGCGGCGGCGGCGGTCGCCGCGCTGGTCGCCGTCGCGCTGGTCACCGGGTTGTCCGACTACAACCAGCGGGCGATCGACGCCGGGCAGCGGGCGATGCTGGCGGCCGCGCCCGCCGCCGAGCGCAGCCTGCTGATCAGCGGGTCCGGTGGCCGGGACGCGGCCGAGGCCGCCGGCCGGGACCGGGCCGTCCGGGACAGCTTCGCCGACGGGTTGGGCGGGGCGAGGGTCGTCGTCTCCGCCGCCCGCCACGGCACCGGCCGGGAGCTGACCGGCGACCTCGGCGCGGCCCGCACCGACGACGACCCGGTCTTCGCGGACCTGGCCACCCTCGACGACCTCGCCGGCCGCGCCGAGCTGGTCGGTGGAGCCTGGCCCGTCGCCGGGGCGAACCCCACCCAGGTCACCGTGCCCGAACGGGTCGCCGGCGCGCTGCGGCTCACCCCCGGCACCCGGGTGCCGATGACCGACCGCAGCTCCGGACGCGCCGCCGACGTGGTGGTGTCCGGGATCTTCCGCCCACTCGACCCGGCCGCGCCGTACTGGCAGCTCGCGCCCGGGGTGAACGGCACCGGCGACGACGGCGACTCGTACGGCCCGTTCGCCCTCGACCCGGCCGACTTCGCCCGCACCTTCCCCGGCTCCACCTCAATCTCCTGGGTGGTCGAGCCGGACCTGCGCAGCGTCGCGTCGAACCGGCTGCCCGAGGTGCAGCAAGCGGTCGCCACCGCCGCCGTCGAGGTGCCCGAGCGGGCCGGTCTCGGCTCGTCCGCGCAGAGCGTCACCGGCCTGGACCGGCTGATCGACCGGCTCGGCCGGGCCGACCTGGTGGGCCGCTCGGCGCTGCTCACCCCGCTGCTGCTGATCGTGGTGCTCGGCGGCTACGCGCTGGTGCTGGTCGCCGCGCTGCTCAACGAGGACCGCCGGGCGCAGACCGCGCTGCTGCGCGCCCGGGGCGCGGCCCGTAACCAGCTCGCCGGCCTCGCCGTACGGGAGGCGACGCTGGTGGTGCTGCCGGCCGCGCTGCTCGCGCCGCCGCTGGCCGACGCGGCGCTGCGCCGGATCAGCGGCGGGCAGGGCCCGGCGGACCTGCGGCTGGACGGCGGCGGGGCGGTCTGGGCGGTCGCCGTCGCCGCGGCGGTGGGCTGCCTGCTCGCCATGGTGCTGCCGGCGCTGCGCCGCGCCGGCAGCTACGTCGCCGACATGGCCGCCCGGTCCCGCCCCACCCGGGCCGCCACCGTGCAGCGGGCCGGGGTGGACCTGGCCCTGGTGCTGCTCGCCCTGCTCGCCTGGACGCAGCTTCGCCAGTACTCCTCCCCGCTGGCCGGCGCGGGCGGCCGGCTCGGCATCGACCCGCTGCTCGCCGTCGCCCCCACCCTCGGCGTGCTGGCCGGGGCGGTGCTCGCCCTGCGGCTGCTGCCCCCGGCCACCCGGGTCGCCGAACGGTTCGTCGACCGACGGCCGTGGACGGCGACCATGTTCGGCATGTGGCAGGCGGGCCGCCGCCCGCACGCCGGGCCGGTGCTGCTGCTCGCCCTCGCCGTCGGCGGCAGCACCCTGGCCTGGTCGCTGGTCAGCACCTGGGAGCGGTCGCACACCGACCAGGCCGACCACAGCGTCGGCGCCGACCTGCGGGTCACGGAGCGCGGCGGTGCCGCCCCGGTGGACCGGGCCGCCCAGCTGGCCGGCGTGCCGGGGGTGCGGCAGGTGCTGCCCGCCTGGCGGGACGAGGTGCGGCTGGGCCGCGACAGCCTGCCGACCACCGTGCTCGCCCTGGACGCGGCCGCCGCGCCGGACGTGGCCCTGATCGCCGACCGGCTCGCCGACCGGCCACCCGGCGAGTTGCTCACCGGGCTGGCCCGTGACCGCGACGCGCCGGCCGGCGTCCCGCTGCCCGCCGACGCCCGGCAGCTCACCGGCACCGTCCGCACCCCGGTACACCAGCCGGTGACCGCCCAGCGGATCGAGGCGTCGGTGCTGCTCACCCGGGCCGACGGCCTGGCCCTGGCGCTGCCGCTGGCCACCACCGACTCCCTCGTCGACCGCCCGGTGCCCTTCGCCGTCGACCTGCCCGCCGGCGCCTGGCGGGTGGCCGGCTTCCAGGCCGACGCCGGCGACGCGGCGGCCCCGGGCTACGGGCTCCGCGTCGACGGGCTGCGGGTGACCGACGCGGCCGGGGCGTCCCGTCCGGTCGCGCTGGAAGGCGAGTGGGTAATGGTGGACGCGATCCGGGACGCGCCGGTGCCGACGAAGGCCGTCACCGCGGGCGGCGTCAACGCCGCCTACCAGATCACGTTGACCGAGGGCGGCCGCTTCGCCCAGCAGCCGACGGTCCGCTTCGCCGTCGTACCGAAGGGGGAGAACCGGCCGGTGCCGGCGCTGGTCACCCCGCAGGTGCTGGCGGCCCTGGACGTCCGGCTCGGCGATGTCGTCCCGCTGCCGCTGTCCGGGGCGTCCGTGCCGGTGCGGCTGGTCGGCGAAGTGGACGCGGTGCCGGGTGTGGCCGTCGGCGGGGGCGTGCTGATCGACCTGCCCGCCGCGTCGGAGTGGCTGGTCCGGCAGCGCGCCGCCGTCCGGCCGGTGCCGGAGTGGTGGGTACGGACCGACGATGGTGCGCACGCCGCCGCGGCGGCGGCCATCCGGGACCTGCCGGCCGTGACGGTCCTCGACCGGCGGGCGGTGGCCGAGGAAGCCGCCCGGGACCCGTACTGGCGGGGCGCGCGGACCGGGCTGCTCGCCGCCGCCCTCGGGTCGGTGCTGCTCGCCCTGGTCGGCCTCGCCGTGGACGTGTGGGCCACCGCCCGGCACCGGCTGGGCGAGTTCGCGGTCCTGCACACCCTCGGTGCCGGGCCGCCCCTGCTGGCCCGCGCGATGCTGGCCGAGCAGACCTTCCTGGCCGGCATCGGAGTCGCCGTCGGCCTGCTGGTGGGCGCGGGGGTGGGCGCCACCATGGCGCCGCTGGTGATCCTCACCCCGGGCGCCGGTCGGCCGGTGCCGGAGGCGGCCTTCAGCCTGCCGTGGACGCCGATCGGGCTCACCGCGCTCGGGCTGCTGCTGGCCGCCCTCGCGTGCAGCGCCGTCCTGACCACCGGCATCCGGCAACGTGTCGCGGCCGCCCGGCTGCGGATCGGGGGAGAACGATGAGCGTCCTGGCCGTGCTGCGCAGGGTGCGCGCGTACGGGGGGCACTTCCTGCTCCTCGCGGTGCTGACGCTGGTCACCGCGCTGCTGGTCACCGGGATGCCGCGGATCGCCGACCGGCTCTCCGGCCAGGGGTTGCGGGAACAGTTCGCCGACCTGCCGGGGCCCCGGCGCGACGTGCTCTACACCCGGCCGGCCGAGCCGCAGCGGCCGGGAACGTCGAAGGTGGCGGCCGGCCAACGGGCCGGCCTGGACTCGCTGCTGGCGGGGATGCCCGCACCGGTGCGCGAGGTGGTCGGCGAGCGCTGGTACACCGCCGAGACCGAGTTCGGCCGGCTCAAGGGGCCGGAGCTGACCCCCGACGAGGGGTTGATCGACCTCAGCCTGCGCGCCATGACCGGGCTGCGGGAGGCGGCCACCCTGGTCGACGGCCGCTGGCCGGGGGAGGGGGCGGACCGGGCCGCGCCGGTGGAGACCGCGCTCGCCGAACCGGTCGCCCGGCAGCTCGGCCTGCGCGCCGGCAGCCGGCTGCGCCTGGCGCTGCGCACCCCCGACGGGCAGGACTACGCGGCCACCACCGTCGCGGTGGTCGGTCTGTTCCGGCCCGTCGACCCCGAGGGCGGCGCCTGGGACGGGCTCCCCCTGGCGCTGCGGCTCACCCCGCCGGTCGGCGACGGCGAACCGTTCCTGATGGTGGGCATGACCGACGAGGCCGGCCTCGACGACCGGGCGGCGGCCGGCTGGGCGGTCGGCTTCAACTGGCGGTACCGGGTCGACCCCGAACGGCTCACCCCGGATCGGCTCGACTCGCTCGTCGACGGCCTCGCCCAGCTCGATCGCGAGCGCCCCGCCGGGCTGCTGCTCGCCCAGGGCGTCGACATCCCGCTGCGCCAGTACGCGGACTCGCTCGCCGCCGCCCGGACGCTGCTGACCGTCATCGCCGCCGGGGTGCTCGCCACCCTCGCCGGCCTGACCGTGCTCGCCGCCCGGCTGGCGGTGCGCCGCCGCCGCGACGAGTACCTGCTGCTGCGCGCCCGGGGCGGCTCGACCACCGCCGTGGTCCGGCGCGGCCTGGCCGAGTCGCTGCTGGTGGTACCGGTCGCCGCGGTGGCGGGGTGGCTGCTCGGCGGCCTGCTCCCCGCCGACCCGCTGGGCCCCGGCACGCCGGAAGCGGCGAGCCGGCTGACCGTGGCGGCGGCGGTGCTGGCCACGCTGGCGCTGCCGGTGGCGGTGCTGACCGGCCAGCGGGGCGGCGGTGGCCGGCGGGACCTGCTGCGCGCCCGGGGCGGCGCGGGCCGGCTCACCGTCGAGGTGACCCTGGTCGGCCTGGCCGCGCTCGCCGCGGTCCTGCTGCGCCGGCGGGGACTCGCCCTCGGCGACGAGGTGGACCCGCTGCTGGTGTCGGTGCCGGTGCTGCTCGCGGTCGCCGCCGCGCTGCTGGCGCTGCGCGCGTACCCGTGGCCGTTGCGGCTGTTCAGCCGGCTCGCCGCGCGGGCGCGCGGCGCGGTCGCCTTCCTCGGCACCGCCCGCGCCGGTCGGGCCGGGGTGGCCGCGCCGCTGGTGGTCGTCGTGCTCGCCATCGCCACGGCGGCCTTCTGCGGGGTGGTCGCCGCCGGCATCTCCGACGGGCGGGACCGGGCGGTCACCCGGACGGTGCCGGCCGACGCGCTGGTCAGCGGCGACCGGTTCGCCCCGGACACGGCGACCCAGCTGGCCGGGCTGCCCGGCGTCCGGGCGGTCACCCCGGTGCTGGCCACGGCGGGGCAGCGGCTCTACGCCGACGCCGACGGCCGCCCCGGCGGGGCCGGCGAGGCGTACGTGCTGCTGGTGGAGCCCGCCGGGTTCGCGGAGGTGGCCCGCCGCTCGGGGCTCGACCTGGCGGTGCCCGCCGCGCTGCGGGCCGGCGGGGACGTCGCGACGGCGCTGCCCGCGCTGGTGTCGCCGGACTTCGCCGCCGCCCTCGCCGACGCGCAGCTCGCCGACGGGGCGGGCCGCCGGCCCGGCTGGGTGGACGTGCAGGGCAACCGGCTGCCGTTCCGGATCGCCGGCACGGCGGCGGAGTTCCCGCTGATCCCGGGCGGGACGGGCCAGTTCCTGGTGCTGCCCTGGCCGGGGCTGCCCGCCGACGCCCCGCACCCGCTCGCGCCGACCGGGTTCCTGCTCGCTGCGGGGGACGCCACGGTCGACCCGACGGCGGTCGGGCGGGTCGCCGAGGAGGGGCAGGCCCGCTACCAGACCAGCGGGGTGGTGACCGGCGGAAAGCGGCCGCTGCCGCCGCAGGTGACGACGTGGACGGCCGAGCGGGAGCGGCTGGGCGGCAGCGGGGTCAACGGGCTGCTCGTCTTCGGCTTCGCCGCCGGCGCGGCCGGCGGTGGGGTGCTCGGCCTGCTCGCGCTCGCGTTCGCGGTGCTCGCGGGCGCGCGCGGCCGGGGCCAGGTGCTGTCCCGGCTGCGCACCATGGGGCTGTCCCGCCGGCAGTGGCGGGGCCTGCTGCTGGTGGAACTCGCCCCGCTGGTGGTGGTCTCGGTGCTGACCGGGGCGGTGGTGGGGGCTCTGCTGCCGGTGCTGTTGAACCCGGTGCTGGGGCTGTCCGCCTTCACCGGCGGGGCGCCGGTGACGGTGCGCTTCGAACCCGGCCTGGTCGCCGGGGTGCTCGGGCTGGCCCTGCTGGCCCTGGCCTTCGCCGTCGCGGTCGAGGCCGTGAACAACCGTCGGATGCGCCTCGGCGAGGTGCTCCGGCTCGGAGAGGAGAGCTGAGATGACCGCTACCGCCGAGACGTCCGCCGTACCGGATCTGGCCGCGTTGCAGCGGCGGGCCGCGCAGCGCGCGGCCGAGCGGGCCGGCGGACAGGACCGCCTGCGGGGGCACATCGTCTGCGACGGCCTGGTCCGCATCTTCAAGACCGAGGGGGTGGAGGTGGTCGCCCTGCAGGGGCTCGACCTGGTCATCGACCGGGGCGAGCTGGTGGCGATCGTCGGCGCGTCCGGCTCCGGGAAGTCGACGCTGCTCAACATCCTCTCCGGGCTGGACACGCCGACCGCCGGGATCGCCCGGGTCGCCGACTACGACCTGCTCGCCCTGTCGCACCGGCGGCGGTTGAGCTACCGCCGCGACGTGGTCGGCTTCGTCTGGCAGCAGACCAGCCGGAACCTGCTGCCGTACCTGACCGCGCGGGAGAACGTCGAGCTGCCGATGAAGCTGGCCGGCCGCTCCGGTGGCCGGCGGGCCCGGCGGCGGCGGGCCGAGGAGCTGCTGGAGCTGGTCGGGGTGGCCTACTGCGCCGACCGGCGGCCCGGCCAGCTCAGCGGCGGTGAGCAGCAGCGCTGCGCGGTGGCGGTGGCGGTGGCGAACGACCCGGAGGTGCTCTTCGCCGACGAGCCGACCGGCGAGCTCGACGAGGCCACCGGCGCCGAGGTCTTCGCCGCGCTGCGCACCATCAACGCCGAGCTGGGCGTGACCATCGTGGTGGTCACCCACGACCAGGCCGTGGCCACCCAGGTCCGCCGGACCGTCGCGATCCGCGACGGCCGGACCGCCTCCGAGGTACGCCGCACGGCGCGCACCGGCGCCGACGGCAGCACCGAACTGGTCAGCGAGGAGTACGCCGTGCTCGACCGGGCCGGCCGGATGCAACTGCCGGCGGCCTTCGTCGACGCGCTGGCGCTGCGCGACCGGGTCCGCCTCAACCTCGAACCGGACCACGTCGAGGTCCGCCCCGGCGACCGCACGCCGGCACCGAACGGGAGTGACGCATGAGCGAGCAGGTTTCCGCCGTCCGGGCCGGGGACACGGCCGTCGCCGACGAGGTGGTCCGGGTGGAGGGGGTGAGCCGGACCTTCGGCCGGGGCGAGCACGCCGTGCACGCGGTGCGCGACGTCTCCTTCGTCGCGGGCCGGGGCGAGCTGGTGGCCGTCCGAGGCCGCTCGGGCGCGGGCAAGACCACCCTGCTGAACCTGGTCGGCGGGCTGGACCGGCCGGACAGCGGCCGGGTGCGGGTGGCCGGGCACGACGTGACCGCCGCCGGTGAGGCCGAGCTGCTGCGGCTGCGCCGGGGCACGGTGGGTTTCGTGTTCCAGACCTTCGGGCTGGTGCCGATCCTCTCCGCCGCGGAGAACGTCGGCGTGCCGCTGCGGCTGGCCCGGGTGCCGGCGGCGGAACGGGAGGAGCGGGTGGCGGTGCTGCTGGAGCTGGTCGGGCTGGGCGGGCACGCGGCGCAGCGGCCGTACGAGCTCTCCGGCGGCCAGCAGCAGCGGGTGGCGGTGGCCCGGGCCCTGGCCAACGAGCCGGACCTGCTGATCGCCGACGAGCCGACCGGCCAGCTCGACTCGGAGACCGGCCGCTCGATCATGGACCTGCTGCGCGCGGTGGTGCACGCCCGCGGCATGACGGCCCTGGTCGCCACGCACGACCCGGCCCTGATCGAGCTGGCCGACCGCACCCTCACCCTCCGCGACGGCCACCTCGTCGACACCTGACCCCCCCGGCCCGCACCCCCGGCCCCCGGCCCGCACCCCCGGCCCCCGGCCCGCACCCCCGGCCCCCGGCCCCCGGCCCCCGGCCCCCGGCCCCCGGCCCCGCCCGGTGATCAAGAAGTTTGCGTCGGGATCCGTCCTCACGGCGACGCAAACTTCTTGATCACCGGGGGGGGGAGGGGAGGGGAGACGGGGGTGGGGTGGGGGAGCGGCGGGGGCGGTCAGAGGGGGAGTTTCATGCCCTCGTGGCTGGGGACGAAGCCGAGGTTGCGGTAGAAGCGGTGCGCGTCGGCGCGGGTCTTGTCGGTGGTGAGCTGGACCAGGGCGCAGCCCCGCTGCCGGGCCTGGTCGACGGCCCACTCCATCATCCGCCGGCCCAACCCCCGCCCGCGCAGGTCGGAGCGGACCCGTACCGACTCGATCAGGGAGCGCTCGGCGCCGTGCCGGCCCAGCCCCGGGATGTACGTGATCTGCATGCAGCCGACCAGCTCGCCCGCCTCGTCGGCGACGATCAGGTGGTTGCGCGGGTCCGCGGTGATGTCGGCGAAGGCCCGCTCGTACGCCTCGTCGACCTCGGTGAAGTCCCGGGCCTTGCCGAGCACGTCGTCGGCGAGCAGGGCGATGACGGCGGGCAGGTCCGCCCGGACCGCCTCCCGGAAGATCACGTCACTCATGGCCGCAGCCTGCCACAGCGACACCGGCCGATGTGCGGGCGTGGGTTGCCCGCAGCGGGCAGCATGATGCGGCATGGAGCCCCTGCTGCTGCCCTTCCGGTGGATCTACCGGGGACTGGTCTGGTTCGCGAACTCGCCCCGGACCCTGATCACCTCGTACCTGCTGATGATCGTGGTGGCCGGCGTGATCTACGGCCAGGTCGAGGACGCCAGCGCCGCCGACGCGGTCTGGTGGGCGGTGGTCACCGCCTCCACCGTCGGGTACGGCGACATCTCGCCCACCACCTGGGCGGGACGCTTCCTCGCCGCGCTGCTCATCTCGACGATGGTGCTGCTGGTCATCCCGCTGATCACCGCGCACTTCGCCAGCCGACTCATCGTCGACGACGACGCCTTCGAGCACGACGAGCAGGAGGAGCTGAAGCACGACGTGCGCCGGATGCGGGCCCTGCTGGAGGAGCTGGCCACGCGGCACGGCATCGACCTGCCCGAGCCGGAGCGGCGTCAGCCGCTCAACGCGCCGGACAGCGGAGCCCCTCTCTGGGAACGGTCAAAGAGATTAAGTAGGCGTCCACCGCGTCCGTGACGCAGGTCGTCTGCGGGTACGCCGTGTGCCCCTCGCCCTCCCAGGTCAGCACCCGCCCCACGCCCAGCATCGCGGCCAGCCGGGGGGTCTGCTCGTACGGGGTGGCCGGGTCGCCGGTGGTGCCCACCACCACGATCGGCGGCGCGCCGACGGCCTTGCCGGTCGGGTACGGGTCCCGCTGCCCGGGCCACTCCGCGCAGCCCAGCATCCCGACCGCCAGCGCCGGCCCGAACAGCGGGTACTTCTGCCGCCACTGCGACTGCAACTGGCGGATCTGCTCCCGGCTCGGCTTCTCCGTCTCGTCGGCGCAGTTGATGGTCAGGTTGGCGTCGAAGAGGTTCGAGTAGCGACCGTCCTCGCCCCGGCCGGCGTACGCGTCGGCGAGGCGGAACACGTCGGACGGGTCGCCGCCCTCCAGCTTGTCGATCGCCCGGGCCAGCTCCTCCCAGCCCGACTCCGTGTAGAGCGAGGAGATGACCGCGTAGAACACCCAGCCGGAGGTCGCCTCCCGCCCGTCGGCGCCCCGCACCGGGGACGCCTTCGCCTTGTCGATGGCGGAGGTCACCGCCGCCCGGGCGTCCGGCGCGATCGGGCAGCGGCCGGCGTTGGCCGCGCACCAGCGGGTGAAGTTGCCGAACGCCCGCTCGAAGCCCTTGGCCTGGCTCTCCGAGCCGGCGATCAGCTTCTGCTGCGGGTCCACCGCGCCGTCGAGCACCAGCGCGCGCACCCGCTGTGGGTAGAGCTGCGCGTACGTGGCGCCGAGCAGGGTGCCGTAGGAGTAGCCCAGGTAGGTCAGCTTCTCGTCGCCGACCGCCGCGCGTACCGCGTCCATGTCCCGGGCGGCCTGCTCGGTGCCGTAGAGCGGCAGCTGGTCGCCGTACTTGTCGCCGCAGCCGCTGCCGATCTTCCGGTTCAGCGCGAGGTAGTCGTCGAACGACTCCTGGCTGGCCGGGTCCGGGTCGAAGCCGAAGCTGGTGTCCAGGTCGGCGTCGGAGATGCACTTGACCGGGCTGGACCGGGCCACCCCGCGCGGGTCGAAGCCGACGATGTCGAACCGGTCGGTGATCGAGGCGGGCAGCCCGCCGAACGCCGGCCCGAAGGAGAGGTAGACGGCGGTGTCCACGCCGGACCCGCCGGGACCGCCCGGATTGATCACCAGCGAGCCGATCCGGTCCCGCTGCTTCGACGAGCGGGCCCGCAGCAGCGAGATCTCGAAGGTCTCCCCGGCGCCCGGGCCGGCGGTCGCGCCGGCCCCGGCGCCCCAGTCTCGCGGCACGGCGACCTTCGCGCACTCGTACCGCATGTCCGGCGCGCCGCGGCCGACCAGGTCCTCGGCGACCTCCGGGCAGTCCCGCCAGGTCGGCGCGGTGCCCGGCGCCGCCGCGCCCTGCGTCTCGGTACGTGGTGCGAACGCCGGCAGCGTGCACCCGGCGGCGAGCAGCGCCGCCGCGGCGAACCCGGCCAGGGTGAGCCGGACCCGGCGGACGAGGTGGGGGGTGCGGGTCACCAGCGAGCCTCCATGATCGTGTCGACGGCCAGGCTACGCGGGACCGGCGGCGGCCGGCTGCACGGTCGCCGCCGGATCGCCGCGCAGGACCTCGTCCACGTCGAAGCGGATCGGCCGGTCGAGCTGGTCGTAGCGGCAGGAGCGGGGATCGCGGTCGGGCCGCCAGCGGACGAACCGGGCGGTGTGCCGGAACCGCTCGCCCTCCATCGCGTCGTAGCCGACCTCGACCACCAGCTCGGGACGGAGCGGCTCCCACTCCAGGTTCTTGGTGCCGGTCCAGCGGCTCACCCCGCCCGGGATGCGCTGGCCGCGCTCGTGGTCGCCGTGGACCCACGGGTGCTCGCCGCCGGTGTCCCGGTAGGGGGCCAGTTCCTCCAGCAGCTCCGCGCGCCGGGCCATGGTGAACGAGGCGCTCACCCCGACGTGGTGCAGCACGCCGGCGTCGTCGTAGAGGCCGAGCAGGAGCGAGCCGACCACCGGGCCGGACTTGTGCCAGCGGAAGCCGGCCACCACCACGTCGGCCGTCCGGGCGTGCTTGACCTTGAACATCGACCGCTTGCCCGGCTCGTACGGCAGGTCGGCCGGCTTGACGATCAACCCGTCCAGCCCGGCCCCCTCGAACACGTCGAACCAGCGGCGGGCGGTCTCCGGGTCGGTGGTGATCTGGGTGACGTGCATCGGCGGGCGGACGTCGGCCAGCGCCCGTTCCAGCCGGGCCCGGCGGTCCGGGTACGGCTGGTCGAGCAGCAGCTCGTCGCCGAGGGCGAGCAGGTCGAAGGCGACGAAGTCGGCCGGGGTCGTCTCGGCCAGCAGCTTCACCCGGGAGGCCGCCGGGTGGATGCGCTGGGCGAGCAGCTCGAAGTCGAGCCGGGGCTGGCCGCTCGGGCCGTCCCGGCGGATCACGATCAGCTCGCCGTCGACGGCGCAACGCTCCGGCAGCTGCCGGCGGGCCTGCTCGACCACCTCGGGGAAGTAGCGCGTCATCATCTTGCCGCCCCGGCTGGCCAGCTCGACCTCGTCGCCGTCGCGGAACACGATGCAGCGGAAACCGTCCCACTTCGGCTCGTACGTCAGGCCCGGGTCGGTGGGCAGCTTCGCCACGCTCTTGGCCAGCATCGGTTCCACCGGCGGATTGATCGGCAGGTCCACGGCGACCAGTCAATCAGACGGTGCCGACAGTCGTGAGGCAGATCACCGCCGGTGCCGACGCGGCGTGTCCGGAGTCCGTCCCGTCCGTCCCTCCCGTACGAATCGCGTTTGCGCAGCTCAGAGCTACCGTCGCCGGGTGGAGTGGGTGTGCGGCTGCTGCGGGCGGTGGCGGGTCAGCATCGAGCTGATCCGGGGCCGGCACCGCTACCGGCTGATCCGCCGGTACCCCGCCGAGTTCGGCGGCGGCAAGGACGTGCTCGGCGAGGTCGGCACCGTGACCGAGCTGGCGGACCTGCTGCGCCGCCGTACCCCCCTCGACCTGGCCGACCTCCACGAGGCCGCCTGACCCCTCCCCGCCCCCGGCCTCCCTCCCGCTGGGTGATCAAGAGGTTTGGGTCTGGAAGGCCGTCCGATCCGACGCAAACTTCTTGATCACCGAGGCGGGCGACCGGGCGGGCGGGTGGGCGAGCGGGTGGGTGGGGGCCGGGTGGGGGATGCCTGGGTCGCGGTGGGGCGGGCACGCTCGTCAGGGTGGGGTGGCGCGCGGTGCGCCGCCGGGGCGACGGGGGAGGGTGCCGTGCGGTTCGCGACGGCGACGGAGATCCGGGCGGACCTCGACCGGGTGTGGGCGGTGCAGACCGACGTCGAACGCTGGCCGGAGTGGACCGCCTCGGTGCGGGCCGCGCGCCGGCTGGAGCCCGGCCCGTTGGCGCTCGGCTCCACCGCCGGGCTGGAGCAGCCCCGGTTGCGCCCGGCGCGCTGGCGGGTCACCGAGATCGACCCGCCCCGCTCCTTCACCTGGGAGTCGGACGGCCCCGGCGTGCACACCCGGGCCGAGCACCGGCTCGTGCCGCTGAGCGACGGTCGGGTCCGGGCGGAGCTGGTCGTGGTGCAGACCGGTCCGCTCGCGCCGCTGATCGGCCTGCTCGGCGGCCGGCTGATCCGGCGCTACCTGCGGCTGGAGGCCGACGGGCTCAGGGCCCGCTGCGAGCGGAGCTGACCAGCGACTTCTCCAGCACGGCCAGCCGTACCCCGTTCGGGTCCGGCCGGTGCCCGACGACCCGGTAGCCGTGCCGCCGGTAGAACCGCAGGTTGCCCGTGCTCTGCGCGCCGGTGAAGAGTTCGAGCCGGACGGCCCGTCCGGCGCACGCCGACTCGACCGCGCCCAGCAGCCGGCTGCCGATCCCGCCGCCCTGCTGATCCGGGGCGACCGAGAGCCGGCCCACGTGGGCGGTGTCGCCGGCCACCCGGGCGCGCACCGAGCCGACCAGCCGATGCCCGGCCCGCGCGACGAGCACGATCGTCGGCCCGGCCAGCACCGCCCGCACCTCGTCGAGGGTCTCGGTCAGCGGTGGCAGGAACGGGTCGCCGTACCGCTGGGCCTCGTCGACGTAGGCGGCGCGCTGCACGGTGAGGATCTCCCCGGCGTCCGTGACGCCGGCCGGTCCGACGGTCACCTCGGTCACCGCTCCACCCCACCACACCTGCGCCCGGACGCGCCGCCGGCCCGGCCGAGGTCGCGACCCGCGGTCGCTCGGCCGGGTCGAATTCGGAACCGCGCCGGCCGGGCCGCGGAGTCCGTCGGTGTGCCGGTCCGGCACCGGGGCGGGCCGCGAGCCGGCGGGCGTCGACCGGCGTCGACTGGCGGCCCGCCCTAGGCTGGACGCGTGTCCGAGCTGACGTACCAGGAGGTCGGGGCGACCCGGCACGGGCCGCTGCCGGCCGGCTGGCACCACGTGCGCCACCGGTACCGGCTGCCCGACGGGTGCTTCGCCGTGGCGGGCGAGGCGGTGCTGACCTGGCGGCTGCACCGGGCCGCCGGGGTGCGGATGCGCACCGACGCGCCGCGCGTCACCCCGGGCGTCCGGGTCACGACCGGGCTGGGGGTGGGGCCGCTGCGCATCTGGGGCCACTGCGAGGTGGTCTGGACCTCCGACGACGAGCGCAGCGCCGGCTTCGGCTACGGCACCCTGCCCGGGCACCCCGCACGCGGCGAGGAGGCCTTCGTGGTCACCCGCGACGACGCCGGCGCGGTCTGGTTCGAGGTGACCGCGTTCAGCCGCGCGGACCGCTGGATCATGCGCGCCGCCGGCCCCGCCGCCCGCGCCGTCCAACACGGCTACGCCCACTGGCTGGCCCGCACCCTCCGCCGCCTCTGCGCCCACCGCTGACCCCGTTTGCCCGGTGCCCGCCCCCGAGAGCCCTGGCCGCGTTACCGGGGCGTCAACACACAGAACTCGTTGCCGTCGGGGTCGGCCATCACCACCCAGTCGACCTCGCCCTGGCCGATGTCGATTCGCGTCGCCCCGAGGGAGAGCAGGCGGTCGACCTCCACCTGCTGGTCACCGTGGACTGGTGGAGCGAGGTCGAAGTGCAGGCGGCGCTTGCCCGTCCTCGGCATCAGCGGGGGACCACCCCAGGTGATCTTCGGGCCGCCGTGCGGTGAACGGATCGCGGTCTCCTGGTCCTGATCCCAGACCAGCGGCCACCCCAGCGCTTCACTCCAGAAGTACCCGACCTCCTGCGAACCGTCGCAGGCGAGCGCTCCGATGAAGCCGCAGTCGGCGAGGAAGTTGTTGCCCGGCTCGATGACGCAGAACTCGTTGCCCTCGGGGTCGGCGAGCACCACGTGATCCTCGTCCGGGCCCTGGCCGATGTCGATGTGCCGTGCGCCGAGTCCCAGCGCCCTGGCCACCGTCTGCTGCTGGTCCTGCAGGGAGGTGCTCGTCAGGTCGAAGTGCATCGGGTTCTGGCCGACCTTCGGCTCATCGGTCGGACGAAAGCGGATCCGGAACCCGGTGTCGTCGCTGGGCAGGAGCGTGACACCGTCGTGCGGGTCATCGGCCAGGTCCCAACCCAGCACCCCGGACCAGAACCGGGCCAGACGCAGTGGTTGGTTCGCATCGACACTGAGCGCGAACAGTTGACAGGTCATCCCTCTGCATCTCCGATCCGCCGACTGACCGCTGTCGGCAGGAAGCCGCACCAGCCGGTCGAGCGGGAGCCTAAGGGTGAGCCGGCCTCACCCGCAGCCGAGTATTCGGCAGCCAGACACCCGGCAGCGCGGCGACATCACGTATCGCGGTAGCCGGCGATCGCACCAGTCGCCTCCAGCCGTCCTCACCCGTTCGCTGGTGGCCGACGCGCTCAGCTTGACCCGGCGGCTGAGCTCGGCAGGGAACAGGGTGTTCACAAGCCGGATCGACGCTGGCTAGTTTGGGAGCCGTGCAGATTGGCGTGAACGTACCGAACTTCGGTCCGGGCACCGACCCGGACGTGCTGCGTCAGTGGGCGCAGACGGTCGAGGGTCTCGGCTTCGATCTGCTGATGGTCTCGGACCACATCGCGCTGACCCCGGACGTTGCCGCGCAGTATCCGGCGCCGTTCTACGAGCCGTTCACCACGCTGTCCTGGCTGGCTGGGGTGACCCGCCGGGTCCGGCTGGGCACCACGGTGCTCATCGTCCCGTACCGGCATCCGCTGCTCACCGCCCGGATGGCGGCGAACCTCAACCGGCTCAGCGGCGGCCGGCTCGTCCTCGGCGTCGGCGTCGGCTGGGCCCGGCAGGAGTTCGAGGCACTCGGCGTGCCGTTCCGGCGGCGCGGCGCGCTGACCGACGAGTACCTGCGCACCATGCGCGACGCCTGGCGGAACACCGACGACTACGACACGGGTGCGATCCCGATCTGGGTCGGCGGCAACAGCGACGCCGGCATGCGGCGCGCGGTACTGCTCGGTGATGCCTGGCACCCGCTGCGGTGCACGCCCGAGTGGCTGGCCACGGCGGCCGGGCGCCTGAAGGCCATCGCCGACGAACTCGGCCGCCCGGTGCCCGCGTTGACGCCGCGCATCGCACTCCGGGAGACCCGTGAACCGATCGCCGACCCGGACCGGCTCGCCGGTGTCGGCACCATCGACCAGATCATCGCCGACATCGACCAGATCCGTCTGCTCGGCGCGGAGACGGTGCTGCTCGACCCGTTCAACGGCGACCTGGCCGAGATCCGCCAGCCCGAACGCGCCTGGCGGACACTGGCGGCCGTGGCCGCGTACCACCAATCCCAGGAGGACCGATGACCCCCGACGACGAGAAGTTTCTCCGCCGTGCCGTGGAAATCGCCAGCCAGGCCGGGGCGTCCGGCGAACGGCCGTTCGGCTCGTTGCTGGTCGGTGCGGACGGCACCGTCCTGATCGAGGACCACAACACCGTGGTCTCCGACTCGGACATCACCGCCCACCCGGAGCTGAAGCTGGCCCGCTGGGCCGCCCGGGAACTCGCCCCCGACGTGGCGGCCGGCACCACCATGTTCACCAGTTGCCAGCCCTGCCCGATGTGCGCGACCGCGATCGACCGGTCCGGCCTCGGCCGGGTGGTGTACGCCCTGTCCAGCGAGCAGTTCGAGGAGGTCAAGCCGGCCACCCCGCCGCTGCCCCCGGTGCGGTACGAGGGGCCGGCGCTGTTCGACGAGGCGCGCCAGCCGATCGACAACTATTACTAGTCAGGGCGCGTCTGAATGCCTGGTAAGTAAGGGTTTCAGGTGTGTTGGCGGCGGGTCATGACGATGATCATGGACCTCAGAAGCGGGCGAAGGAGCGGATGGGGGCGCGGGGGCCGAACTTCGGGGCCTGGATGCCGGCGGCTTCCAGGAGGCCGCAGACCCGGCCACGGTGGCCGCGGAAGGGCTCCAGCAGGGTGAGCATCCGGGCGTCGTCGCCGCGCGCCTCGCCGGCCAGCGCCCAGGCGACCGTGTTCGGCACGTGGTAGTCGCCGACGCTGACCGCGTCCGGGTCGCCGTACGCGATCCGCACCACCTCGGCGGCGGTCCAGGGGCCGATTCCGGCGATCGCGGTCAGCCGCCGGGTGGCCTCGGCGCTGTCCGCGCAGCGTTCCAGCCGGTCGGCGACGGCGGCGGCCCGGCGCAGCGTGTCGGCCCGGCGCTGCTCCACCCCGAACGGGTGGAACACCCAGTACGGCGCTGCCGCCACCACCTCCGGCCCGGGCGGCAGCAGCAGCGGCTGCATCGGCCCCGGTGCCGCCTCACCGAAGTGCCGCACGGTCGCCGCGTACGCCCGGTACGCCTCCTTGCCGGTCACCTTCTGCTCGAAGATGGCCCGCAGCAGCCGGGGGAAGACCTGGCCGGTGGCGGGCATCCGGCGCCCCCGGTGCTGGGCGGCCAGCCGGGCCACCAGCGGGTGCGCGGCGGCCAGCTCGGCGAACCCGGTGAGGTCGTCGCGCAGCCCGGCGATCGCGTCGGCGCGCTCGACCACCCAGTCCGCCCCGGGGCCGTACCCCTCGGCCAGCAGTTCCCCGCCGGCGGAGCGCAGCGTCAGGGTGGCCGGGCCGGCCGGGGTGCGGGTGGCGTACCAGAAGGTGCCGGCGGCGATCCGCGCGCACGGGTCGTACGGGCTGAAGGTGAGCGACCGGACGGAGGCGGCCAGCCGGTAGTCGGCCGGCGGGCGCAGCGCCCGGCGCGCGGCGGGCTCGGTCCAGGTCACCAGCCCACTCTGCCACCTCGGGTTGTCGGCAGGCGGAAGAGGTACGTGCCGGCGGTCCGGTGGGAGAGCTCAGCGGACAGTTTCCGCCTGCCCGTCCTGGTGCGGATCCACCACCTGAACGGCCAGGATTTTTCCGGCAAGTGCTACAAATCCATATTTCGTCAACATGGCAGCATGCCGTTCCGCCCCCCTCCGCCGAATCTTTGGTTTCTCGGCGGTGAACTCGCTGCTAACGTGCCACCTGCGCTGGCTGGAGTCCCGTCTCGGGAGCAGGCCGCCGGTACGGATCGTGCGGGTCACACCTGCTCGGGAGACGGCTTACCGCCTGTCCCTGTCCGACCTTCCGGCAGCGCAACGGGGGCTCTGGAGAGAGGCATGCGGTGATGGCTGCTCGTGCGGTTGTTCGGCCGGAGCAGGTCGTGTGCGGCGTTTCGCCCCGCCACCACCAGCACTGACGATGGTCATCGACGAGATGGCCGCCCGACCGGAACGGCCAGCAGCATGATCGCCCTGCGCGTCTACCGCCTCCTCCCGCCCGCCGCTCGGCGCCGGCTGTTCGACCTGCTTCCCGCGCACCGGCGGCTCCGCCTCGTGCGTACCTTCACCCGCCCGCGCGGCGGTGACATGGTGCACCCGGTCGGCGCTCGGGTGAGCGTCGCCGACGGTGGCGTCCGCACCGAGGCCGAGGTGGTCGCCGGGGCGACCCCGCTGCAGATGTGGCACCGCAACCTGATCGCCGTCACCTCCACGCTGGAATCGGCCGGGATTGAGTACCACTGCCTGCGCAACGACGACTACCTGCGTAGCTCCGTGGCCATCCTGGTCGACCAGCGGGACGCCGTGCGTCGCCTGGTCCGGTCCGCACCGGGGTTGTCGGGCGCGCACGTACGCACCGTCGAGGTGCAGCCCGGGCGGAACCAGCCGGACCTCGCCCCGGCCGAGGTGATCCAGGTGTGGTTCCCGGTGACCGACGCCCGGGCGGGCGTGGTCCTGGGGGCCCAGTTCGCCTGCGAGATCGAGTTCTGGACCCGGGTGGGTGACGTCGTCCGGGCACCACGGCACAACGCGGTGATCGACGAGGCGCCGGCCCGGGCCGAGCCGGTACGCGTGGCCGCGGCCCTGCTCAGCCACTTCGTTCCCGAGGCGGACGACCACACCTACGGCACCCGCCGTGATCTCACCGTCCGCGCCCCGGACCGGGTGGGCTTCCCGATCGACGCCGTCTACACCTGGGTGGACGGCTCGGATCCGGAATGGCTCAAGCGCAAGATGGCCGCGCTCAGTGCTCCCGACGCGCCGCGGCACGCGGTGGCGGCGAACTCGTCGCGCTACCACAACCGGGACGAACTGCGGTATTCCATGCGGTCGCTGCACGGCTTCGCGCCCTGGCTGCGACGGATCTTCCTGGTCACCGACAGCCAGCTGCCGAGCTGGCTCGACCCGACCCACCCGATGATCACCGTCGTCACGCACGCCGAACTCTTCGCCGATCTCGGCGGCCGGTCGTCGTTCAACTCGCACGCCATCGAGTCCCGGCTGCACCGCATCGAGGGCCTGGCGGAGCACTTCCTCTACCTCAACGACGACGTCTTCCTCGGCCGGCCGCTGCTCCCGACCCACTTCTTCCATGCCAACGGGATCGCGAAGTTCTTCCTCTCCCCGGCGCAGTTCGGGCTGGGCGAGGCGAGGGCCAGTGACCCGCCGGTGAACGCGGCCGGCAAGAACAACCGCCGGCACATCCAGCGGCTCTTCGGCGTGACCATCACACAGAAGATGAAGCACACTCCGTTTGCCCTGCGGCGCAGCATCATGCACCAGATCGAGCAGATGTTGCACGCGGACGTGACGGAGACGGCACGGCACCAGTTCCGCCACCACGGCGACCTGTCGATTCCGTCCTCCCTGCACCAGTACTGGGCGTACCTGACCGCGCAGGCGGTGCCGGGCGACATCGAGTACGAGTACGCGGACCTCGGTCACCCCTCGACGCCCGCCCGCCTCGCCGAGCTGCTGACCCGTCGGCACCGCGATGTGTTCTGCCTCAACGACACCGACTCGGATCCCGAGGCCTTGGCGGAGCAGGAGAGCATGCTGGCTGACTTCCTGCCGCGTTACCTGCCCTTCCCGGCGCCCTTCGAGCTGCCGGACGACGTGGTGGCGGAGCGCAGGAAGCTGGGGGCCACGGCCCTGTGGCGCCGGTCCTTCCAGTCCGTCCCGGGCAGCCGCCGGGCCGCCCCGATCGACGCGCCGACCCTGCCGAACAACATGCTCCAGACGGTCACCGACTTCAAGGCCCTCCTGGTGCGCCCGGACGGCTGATTCCGCGTGCCCCCTCGCCAGTCGAATTCGTCACCGCTGCCCGTTCACCATCCTCAGTGGAGCCCAGTGTGGTAGGCCCTGCCCCCCAGGTAACGATCATCGTCCCGGTCTACAACGTCGAGGACTACCTGCCCGAGACGCTCGAATCGATCGCGGCGCAGACCGTGTTCGAGCGGTGCCGCGTCATCCTGGTCGACGACGGCAGCACCGACGCCTCGGTGCTGCTGGCGAAGCAGTTCGCTGCGGAGCACCCGAACGTCACCGCGATCCAGCAGGAGAACAGCGGGCCGGGCGCGGCCCGGAACCTGGCGCTGGACATGGCGGACACGCCGTACGTCGCGTTCGTCGACTCCGACGACATCCTGCCGCCGCGTGCCATCGAGGTGCTGCTCAACGCGATCGTGGCGAACAAGGCGAGCATGGCCGTCGGCGACATGGACACGTTCCCCAAGCCCACCCCCTTCCTCTGGAAGAAGCCCTTCGGCAAGGGCGACCGGCTGTTCGAGACGGTGGTCGACGCGCCCGACCTGATCTTCGACGCCGGCCCGTGCCACAAGCTCTACGACCTTGCCCAGCTCCGGGCGCACGGCCTGCGGTTCCGCGAGGGGGTCCACTTCGAGGACGCCTTCCTGGCCATCCCCATGCTGCTCAAGGCGGAGCGCATCGCACTGGTCGACGAGGTGGTCTACAAGTACCGCAAGCGGGCGGTCAACAGCTCCATCATGGACAATCTGTTCGTCCGGGAGCAGAACTTCTGGGATCATCTGGAACTCTGCGAGACCCTCGCGGAGCTTCGTTCCGAGCTGGACGTGTTCCGCCGCGAGGTGCTCGAACGCTTTCTCGTTCGCAGCTACCAGGGCTTCGCCATGCGGGCGCACGACCTCTTCGAGGACGCCGACCTGTGGAAGATCTTCGACCGGTGCAGTCGGATCTACCACGACATCGACCCGTCCTTCATCGCGCGTTGGACGCTGGACACCCGGCACCGGGTGGCGTACCTGGCCTTCAAGTCGTACGACTTCGAGCTGTTCGCCCGGCCCTGGGAGCGGCTGCGGGGTGTCGTCGCCTGCGGCGGTGACCTGCACCTCGACTACCCGGTCACCCCGGCGTTGCTGCCGCTGACCAAGGTGACCGCCGTGGGGGCGCGGCTGGAGCAGGTGCTTCTCTCGCCCTCGGGGGACACGCTCAAGGTGTCCGGGCACATGGTGATCAACGGGCTGCCGATGCGGGCCCCGATGGCCACGCCGCTCGGGCTGCGGGTGCGGGGCAGCAACCTGACCGCGCCGGTCACCGTCGAGAGGCGGGCCGACCTCAAGGCGGGTGACGACAACCGGGAGTGGAGCGGCTTCTCGGCCGAGATCCCGGTGGACAAGCTCCGCAGGGGGCAGCACCATTTCCGGCTCGTGTTCCTGACCGAGACCGGCCAGGCCTCCCGGCAGTGCCTGATCTCCGCCGCCTTCCTGCGGGACGCCACGACGAAGGTGGCTGGCGACACCCGGGTCCTGCCCACCTTCACCGGGCGGGAGAACGCGGCGCTGCTGGTGCAGCGGGGGGGCGGGGCCGCGGGGCGGCGGCGGTGGCGGCGACTCATGCTGCGCAAGGACCTGCGGCACATCGCCTCGCGGGCCCCCTTCTGGAAGCAGCGCCTGCTCCGCCTGCTCACGGCTCCGCTGATGGCCCGGCGGGACGTATGGCTGATCGGCGAGCGCAGGGACACGGCGCAGGACAACTCCTCGCACCTGTTCCGGCACCTCCGCCAGGTGGAGCGCAGGCGCAACGTCTACTACCTGCTGGCGAAGGAGAGCGCTGACCGTCAGCGGCTGCGCGGGCTGGGCAACGTCGTCACCCACGGCTCCTTCCGGCACAAGTTCCTGATGCTGCACGCCACCAAGCTGATCAACTCGTATGACATCGACGCCTACATGTTGCCGGAGCGTTGGGAGCGGTCGCCGTTCCTGAAGCACCTGAACTGGCGGATCGCCTCGTCCCGGGTCTTTCTCCAGCACGGCGTGACCGAGAAGGACGTGAGCGCCGGCCTGCACCGGGGCAGGGGTTCCTTCGACCTCTTCGTGGCCTCGGCGCACCGGGAGGCCGAGTACGTCGCGAAGGAACTCGACTACGGGGACATGGTGAAGACCACGGGCATGCCCCGGTTCGACGCGCTGGTCCCGGACCGGGGCAGGCGGCGGATCCTGTTCATGCCCACCTGGCGTACGTACCTGGTGACCCCGTCGTACAACAGCTCCGCCCGACCTCGGGTGGCCTTCGACGGATCGGCCTACCAGGTCTTCATCGCGGAGCTGTTCGGCAGCGAGCGGCTGCGGCAGGCGCTGCGCCGGCACGGCTACGTGCTGGAGTTCCTGCCGCACTACGAGATGCGCTCGCTGCTGACCGACGTCGTCCCGGCCGACGACTGCTTCGCCATGGCGGACCAGACGACCCGCACCGTGCAGGACGCGCTGCGCCAGTGTGACCTGTTCATCACGGACTACTCGTCCACCGCCTTCGACGTCGCCTACCTCGGCACCCCGCTGATCTACGCGCAGTTCGACGAGGAGGAGTTCTTCACCGTCGGCGGTTACAAGAAGGGCTACTTCGAGGCCCGAAAGGACGGGTTCGGCCCGGTCTGCGAGACCGCGGAGGAGACCGTCGACGCCATCGTCGGCTATCTGGAGAACGGGTGCGTCCGCGAGGAGGAGTACTCGCGCCGGGCGGCCGACTTCTTCGCTGTCCAGGATCGGAACAACTGCCAGCGCGTCGCCGACGCCATCGCCGCGCTGCCGGGGCCCCAGCAGTGATCCGGCGACACGTCCTCGTACGGCGGTCGGCGACCGGGGCGGGCGGATCAGGAGGACAGCCGTGACCGAGCCCGGGCCGAGGCCGGCCGAGACCCCACCGGCGCTCGCGGAGCCGTCGGGGCTCGTCGACGTGTACCGCCGGGTGCTGAGCCCGCAGACGCGCCGCGCCATCGCGACCAGGGTGAGTCCGCGGGCCCGGCACCAGTTGAAGCAGTGGGTCGCCCGGGCGTCGGGCAACAGCGCGGCCTCCGGACGCCAGGGCGAGCGGATCGCGAGGCGGCAGCCGCAGTTGCTGGCCGGAGGCGACCGGGTGGTCGTCACCGCCGACCGCGCACCCCGCATCGCCCAGGTCGACGCGGCCCTCACCCCGCTGCGCGCCCGGGAGGCGAACCTCACCGCCGTCGCGGCGGCCCTCCACGAGGCCGGCGTGGACCACTTCCGGGTGCGAGGCAGGGCGGACCTCGCCTCGGTGGTCGGCGTCGACGACGCGGACCGGGAACGGGTGTACGCCGCACTCGCCGCCGCCTGCGCCCGGGTTCCCGGCTATGTCACCGTGCCACGTACCCACGCCGAGCGACCTCCGGCGGCGGGCTTCGAGCCGCGCACCTGGGAACGCCTGGCAGACGCTCCGGTCGTCCGGCTCACCTGGTACCGCACCGACCCCCGGCACCGGCTCGTGCTCGGCCAGGCGTACGGGTGCGAGGTCGAGTTCTGGACCAGGCAGGGCGACGAGCTCGTCGCTCCCCGCCCGAACCCGGTGGCCGAGCGGGTCCAGGTGTCGGCGCCGCCGGTGCTGACCTCCGAGTCGCTCTTCACCGGCCTGGTGCCGCCGACCGCCACGACGACGGCGCGAACCCGGCACGAGTTCGCCGGACGGCAGCCCGAAGACGTCGCCTTTCCGGTCGACGTCGTCTACACCTGGGTGGACGGTGCGGACCCGGAGTGGCTGCGCCGTCGCGCGGCGATCGCCGGCGTCCCGTACCACGCCGAGGCGGCGAGCGCGGCTCGCTTCCTCAGCCGTGACGAACTGCGCTACTCGCTGCGGTCACTGCACCAGTTCGCGCCCTGGGTACGCCAGGTCTACCTGGTGACCGACGACCAGGTGCCGGAGTGGTTGGATCAGTCGGCGCCGGAGATCCGGGTGGTCAGCCACCGGGAAGTCTTCGCCGACCCGTCCGTGCTGCCGACCTACAACTCGCACGCCATCGAGAGCCAGCTGCACCACATCGACGGGCTCTCCGAGCACTTCCTCTACCTGAACGACGACGTCTTCCTCGGCAGTGAGGTGCTGCCCCGCGACTTCTTCCTGGCCAACGGCATCTCCCGGTTCTTCCCGTCGCCGGCCCTGGTGCCGCCCGGCGCCCCGACCGCGGAGGACATCCCCTCCTCGGCGGCGGGCAAGAACAACCGCGCCCTGATCGCCGAGCGCTTCGGCACCGTGCTCACCCGGAAGATGAAGCACATGCCCCACGCGCTGCGACGCAGCGTGCTGTACGAGATCGAGGAGACCTTCCCGGCGGCGCACCGGGTCACCGCCGGCAACCGGTTCCGCAGCATGGCGGACATCTCCATCGCCTCGTCGCTGCACCACTACTACGCGTTCCACACCGGCCGGGCGGTGCCGGGGGAGCTGCGCTACACCATCGCCGAGTTGTCCCACCCCGACACGCCCGCGCGGCTGGCGCATCTGCTCGCCCGCCGGGACCGCCACGTCTTCTGCCTGAACGACGCCTTCTCCACCGAGGCGGACCTGGCCGCGCAGGTGGCCATGCTGACGCCCTTCCTGGACACCTACTTCCCGGTGCCCAGCCCCTGGGAGAAGCGCTGACCGGTACGAGATCGTGGCGCCGACCCGGGTGGGTCGGCGCCACGACCGTCGGACGCGCGGCGCTGCCGGTGCGCCGCCGCTTCCGCACCTGTGACGATGGCCGGCCGCGCCCTCCCCGGCTGCGACCGGCCACCGTGTCCCGGTTGGTGGTGGGAGATCAGTACGTGTAGCCGGAGCTGCCCGCGTCCGAGCCGGCCGCCGGCGGGGCAACCGCCTTCGGCGTGCCGGTCGGCAGGCAGGTCAGGTTCTTCTTGCCGTTCGGGTCCACCACGAACCAGGTGCCGCCGACGCCCTGGCCCTTCCACTGGCCGGGCTTCTTGTCACCGATGTAGCGGTAGACCGGCCAGCCGCCGATGGTGATCTGCCGGGTGCCGTCCTGGCGGGTGACGGTGCCGACCTTGTCGTCGGAGACGCCCTGCAGCTGCGGGTTGCCGTCGGTCAGCGCGGGCGGCCACACCTGGGCGCACTTGTCCACGCAGTTCGACGACGGCGGATCGTCGGAGTCCTTGTCGAAGCGGTAGAGGATCCAGCCCTCCTGGTCGGTGACCACGTTGCCCATCCGGGCGACCTTCTTGCCGACCAGCTGGTCGGTCAGGCGCACGTCGGCGGGGGGCGGCGCCTGCTCGGCGCCGGGAGCTTCGGCGGAGGCGGAGGCCTCCGGTTCGACCGCCGCGGTGGGCTCGGCCGCGGCGACGGCGACCGGCTCGGCAGCGCTGGAGTTCGCCCCGTCGTAACCCGCGGGAGCGCAGGCCGTAAGTGCGACCATCGCGCTCGCGACGATGACGGTTCGCTTCATCTGTGCCACGTGCCCTCCTCATTCTTGGCAGTTCACCGAGTAGTACGGAGGGTCCACTGTCAAGGTTGAACGATTGACAGTGAGCAATTTCACTCGAACCCGGTTGAACCGTTCAAGGTCC
The DNA here is from genome assembly GCF_036906795.1 of Micromonospora sp. CPCC 205739. NCBI lineage: Bacteria > Bacillati > Actinomycetota > Actinomycetes > Micromonosporales > Micromonosporaceae > Micromonospora > Micromonospora sp. CPCC 205739. Next base: position 198,707 of record NZ_JBAKHS010000010.1, read on the forward strand.
CCGTACGTGTGCAGGCACGTCGACGCCGACCCCGGAAAGCCGAAACGGCGTCGGCCCACGCGGGGCCGACGCCGATCGGGACTGCGACGGATCAGGGGACGACGGTCACCAGCGGGCTGGCCACCCCGTTCGCGTCCACCGACTGCACCTGCACCTTGGCGATGTCGCTGGGCGGCGCCGAGGTCGACGCCTCCAGCTGGAGGTCCTGCGGGTTGGTGTTGGTGCCGTAGCCGGTGCCCGGCACCGACCACGTGGAGATCACCTCGGTGGTGGCGTTCTTGCGCACCACCACCAGCCGGCAGGTGCGCGGCCCGGGCAGCCGGGTCAGGTTGAACCCGATCCAGGTGCCGTACTCCTTGCGGGCCAGCCACATGGTGGCCTTCACCCCGGTGCTGCCGTCGGTGGCGTCGTGCTGCTCACCCTCGATCTCGTTGCCGCCGACCGCAGGGCCCGAGCGGGTCGGCTGCGGGCTCGACGGCCCGTCCGCCGGCACGGTCACGGTCGGCCCGGCGATCACCCGGTCGCCGCCGCCACCGCCGTTGAGGGAGGCCACCCCCAGGCCGCTCAGCGCGCCGACCGCCACCACCGCGGCCGCGGTGGCGAAGACCCGGCGGAACTGGGCGCGCCGCCGGTGGGTGCGCACCGCGACGAGGGTACGGTCCAGCAGGGCCGGATCGGTGGCGGTGTGCTCCATCGCCATCATCGTCTCGCCGTCGATGTCGGAGAGCAGCCCCACCACCGGGACCATCGTCTCCAGCTCCGCGGCGCAGGCCCAGCACGTGGCGAGGTGCTCCTCGAACCGTTCGGTGTCCTGCTCGTCCAGCACGCCGAGCGCGTACGCGGCGACGTCCATGTGGTCTGCCCGGCTCATTCCGTCACCCCCCTCTCCTGCAGAGCCGTGCGCAGCGCGCGCAGCGCGTAGTAGACCCGCGACTTGGCGGTGCCGAGCGGAAGGCCCAGCTCCTCGGCCGCCTCCGGCACCGTGCGGCCCCGGAAGTACGTGGCCACCAGGATCTCCCGGTGCGACTGACTCAGCGTACGCAGCGCGTCGGCGACCGTCATGGTGCGCAGCACCCGGTCGGTGCTGTCCGACTCGGCGAACGCGGTCAGGTCCCGGTCGTACGTCTCCGCCGGCCGGGCCTGCTCGCTGCGGTGCTCGTCGATGGCGATCCGCCGGGCCACCGTCACCAGCCACGGCCGCAGCGACCCCTGGCCCTGCACGCCGAGGCGGTGCGCGTTGCGCCAGGCCCGCAGCAGGGTCTCCTGCACGATGTCCTCGGCGCGCTGCCGGTCACCCCCGGTCAGCCGCATCACGAACATCAGCAGCGGCCCGGCGTGCTCGGCGTAGAGCAGCCGGACGAGCTGATCGGAATGACTGGCCTCGGGGGACGCCGCCTGGTGGCGTCCGGGCGCCGGTCGCGGCGTCACCGGGCCATTCTGGCGATCGGCGGGGCCCGCGTCGACCCCCCGGCCCGACCTCGAGGCACGGGACTGGGGCTGGGCCCGGGCGAACATCCACCCTGGCCTGGCCATCTCACCGTGCAAGCCGGCCGCGACCGCGTGCATGCAGACCTCCTGGTGCCTATCGACATCAGCCGGCCCACGGGGAGGGCCGCCCCGTGATACGTGCGGTTCGGCCCAGCGGATCAACGACGTACCGAAAAAATTCCCGGCGGCGGCGGGGTGGAGTCGGTGGCGTCGGCGTCACGCACCACCGGCGCGCCCCCGGCGAACCGGTCGAGCTCCGCGCCGGCCACCACCCGGCCGGGGAACCAGTCCCCGGCGGCGCGCCGGGTCAGCTCCGGCACCGGCGGCTCGACCCGGCCCGCGACCAGCACCAGGTTGCCGTACCGGCGCCCGCGCAGCACCGCCGCGTCGCCGACCAGGCAGGCCCGGGGCAGCACCGAGCGGACGGTGGCCACCTGGGCGCGGGCGTGCCGCAGCGGCGGGCCGTCGGCGAGGTTGGCCAGGTACCAGCCGGACGGGGCGAGCACCCGGGCCACCTCGGCGGCGTACTCGACCGAGGTCAGGTGTGCCGGGGTGCGCGCACCGGCGAACACGTCGGCGACCACCACGTCGTACGCGGCGTCCCGGGTGGACGCGAGGGTCGCGCGGGCGTCGGCCACCCGGACCTTCAGCCGGGGATCGGCGGGCCAGGGCAGCGCCCGCCGCACCAGGTCCACCAGTGCGCCGTCCACCTCGGACACCCGCTGGGTGGAGCCGGGGCGGGTGGCCTGGACGTAGCGGGGCAGGGTCAACGCGCCGCCGCCCAGGTGCAGCACCCGCAGCGGCGCGCCGGCCGGGGCGAGCAGGTCGAGCGCCGCGCCGAGCCGGCGGACGTACTCGAACTCCAGGTGGGTCGGGTCGGCCAGGTCCACGTGCGACTGCGGGGCGCCGTCGAGCAGCAGCGTCCACGACCGGGGCCGGTCCGGGTCCGGCACCAGCTCCGCCTCGCCGGTGTCGACGGTGGCGACGACCCGGTCGTCCCCACGGCGGCGGCCCATCAGCGGCCCGCCGTGCCGACCCGGGTGGCCATGGTCAGCGCCCGGTGCAGCAGCCGGGCGTCGCCGAGCAGGCCGCGCAGCCGCCGCTCCAGCCCGGCGATCGGCACCAGGTTCTGCGGGGCACGCGGGTCCTTGTACGGCGAGGAGGCGAACCGGGGCAGCGTCACCAGCGACAGGTCGGCCAGCGCGATCGCCTCCTCCGGCGGCAGCTCCGCCGAGCACTCCATCCGGACGATGCCGGCCCAGGGCGCGCCGAGCGCCACCGGCAGGCGCAGATACCAGGACCAGCCGCCCCAGGCGGTGCCGAGACGGAACACCGGCGAGCGTTCGCCCGGCCGCAGCCCGGTGACCACCGCGGTGAGCCGGGCGTCGAGGTACTGACTGTGCTGGGTCTTGATGTAGCCGAGGGTGCGCGGCAGCTGGCGCCGGCTGCGCAGCGGCCCGTCCACCACCAGCAGGTCGCCGTCCACCCGCGCGGCGTCGGAGACCGCCACCTCCAGCGCGGTCAGCGGCCCCTGCACCGCCGCCGGAAGCTTGCTCAACTCGCCCGTGCCGCCCACCCGGTGCACCGGGTAGCGGACCCGCCCGCACACCACCTCCTGGGCGGACGGGCTGGCCGTGAAGAGCCCCCGCCCGACCTGCGCCCCGGCCAGCTCCGCCGCGCCCTTCTCAAGGTCGCAGCGGACCACCCCGGCCGCGTACGAGGCGGCGATGCCGGGGAACGAGGCGCCGTCCTCCTCCGCCGTCCAGACGCTGGCGTCGATCCGGCGTACCCCGTCGACGAGCAGCACCACGTCCGGCGCCCGCAGGCCCGCGCGGGGGCCGATCGCCCGCCAGTCCACCGCCGGCAGCTCGACGTCCGCCTCGACCTGGGCGCTGCTCGGCGCCGCCGGCCCGCCCACCGACGCCTCGAAGGAGGCCCCGTACGACGGATCCCAGGCGTCGACGAAGAGCCGCGGCCCGGTCACGCCGCCCCCCTCGCGCTCACAGGGCTGCCTCTTCGTTCGCGACTGCGGGGCTCCGCTGCGCTGCACTCCTCGCGCTCACAGGGCTGCCTTTCCGTTCGCGACTGCGGGGCTCCGCTGCGCTGCACTCCTCGCGCTCACAGGCCGGTCCGTTCGACGCGGGCCGTGCGGGCGTCCTTGCGGACCTCGTAGCGCACCGGGATCCGCTCGGCCAGCGCCGGCACGTGGGTGACCACGCCGACCATCCGGTCGCCCCGGGCGGCCAGGCTCTCCAGGGTGGCGGCCACCGTGTCCAGGGTCGCCGCGTCAAGCGTGCCGAAGCCCTCGTCCAGCACGATCGACTCCAGGGTGGCCGCGGTGGTGGACATCCCGGCGAGCTGCTCGGAGAGCGCCAGCGCCAGCGCCAACGACGCCTGGAACGTCTCCCCGCCGGAGAGGGTGCGCACGCCCCGGCGCAGCCCCGCGTCGTGGTGGTCGACCACGGCGAACTCGCCCTTGTCGTGGACCAGGTCGTACTGGCCGTTGGAAAGCTCGCGCAGGATCCGGGAGGCACCGTCGACCAGCAGGTCGAGCGCCTCGGCGAGCAGCCACCGCTCGAAGTTGTTGGCCCGCAGGTGCCCGGCGAGCGCCCGCGCCGTGCGGGCCTGCCGCTCGTGCTCGTCCCGCTGCCGGCGCAGCTCATCGGCCTGCTCGCGGCGCTCCTCGATCCGCCGCCGGTCCGCCTCGGCCCGTTCCGCGGCGACCGCGACCGCGTGTACCGGGTCCTCGGCGGGGGGCAGCCCGGCCGCCGACAGCAGACCGGAGATCCGCTCCTCCACGGCCTCGGCCGCCGCCTGCGCCTCGGCCACCGCCTCGGCCAGCCCGACCCGTTCCGCCCGCCGCCGCTGCGCCTGCTCGGCGGCCCAGTCGACCAGGGTGGCCCAGGCGGCGGCGACGTCGTCCCGGTCGGTGGCCGGCGGGCCGAAGCGGGCCAGCTGGTCCCGGGCGGTGTCGAAGCCGCGCCAGGCGGCGCGCAGCCGCTCCTGCGCCGCGTCCAGCGCGCCCCGGGCCCGCCGGGCGGCGTCCCGGCCGGCGCGCACCGCCCCGGCCGCCTCGTCCAGGGCCCGGCGCAGCCGGGCGTGCTCGTCCAGCGCCGCGCGCAGCGCCGTCGGCGCCGCCGCGTCGGTGAGCTGACCGTCCAGTTCGGCGAGCCGGGCCGCGAGCTGGTCGTGCCGGGCCCGGGCGTGCACCAGCACCCGCTCCAGGTCGCGAGCCGCGGCGTCGCGCTCCTGCACCAGCGCCTGCGCCGCCTTGCTGGCCGCCCGCGCCGCCTTGCCGGCGGCGGTCGCCGCCGCCACCGCCGAGCCGGCCGGCACCGCCGGCACCCGCGCCACCGTCTGCTCGCACACCGGGCAGGTGCCCCCGTCGGCCAGGTGCGCCCGCAGGGCGACGGCCTGGTCGGTGGCCTTGGCCTCCTCGTGGGCCCGGAACGCCGCCTCCAGCTCCGCCTCCGCCCGGGCCGACGCCTCCCGCGCCGCCGTCAGGGCCGCCACCGCCGCGTCGTGCTCCCGCTGCGCCTCGGCGACCGCCGCGCGGACCGTCTCGGCCTCGCCGGTCAGCCGCTCCCGGTCGGCGTACGCCCGCAGCAGCAGCCGCAGCGTGCTCTCGTCGCCGGCGCCGGCCAGCTCGCCGCGCAGCTTCTCCTCGCGCTCCTCGGCCAGCGTCACCGCGGCCGCCGCCTCGTCGGCCGCCGACCGGGCGGTGCTCACCGCCCGCGCCACCTCGGCGACCCCGTCCGGCGCGCGCACCCCGGTCAGCCCGGCCAGGTCGGCGTCGAGGTCGGCCAACGCCGTCGTCGCCGCCCGGACCGCCGCCCGTGCGCTCTCCCGCTCGGGTACGGCCGACCCGACCGCCCCGGACAGCTCGCGCATCCGGTCGACCTGCGCGGTCGCGGCGGCCAGCGCCGCGTCGTCGACGTCGGTCAGCCCGGCGAGCACCTTGTCCACCGCGGCCAGCCCCGCCTCGGCCTGCCCGGCCCGCTCGGTGGCGCGCTTCTGCACCTCCTCGTAGACGCCGAGGCCGAGCAGGTTGACCAGGATCTGCTGGCGGGTGGCCGGCTTGGCGTGCAGGAAGTCGGCGAACTGCCCCTGCGGCAGCACCACGCAGGAGGTGAACTGCTCGTACGGCAGCCCGACCGCCTCCAGCACCGCCTGCTCCATCTCGGCCGGCGTCCCGGCGACCACCTCGCCCAGGTCCTCCGGGCTCAGCCCGGTGTCCAGCTTGGTGACGTCGAAGCCGGCCGGCATCAGCTGCAACCCGGCGTTGGCCGTCTTGACGTTGCCCCGGCCGTCCCGGCGGACCACCCGGGTGGCCACGTAGCGGGCGCCGGCGGACTCGAAGACCAGCCGGACCCGCGCCTCGGTGGCCGACGGGGCGAGCGCGTTGGCCAGGCCCCGCGTGCCGCCCCAGCGGGGGACGGTGCCGTAGAGGGCGAAGCAGATCGCGTCCAGCACCGTCGACTTGCCGGAGCCGGTGGGGCCGACCAGCGCGAAGAAGTCCGCGTCGGTGAAGTCGACCGTGGTCTCGTCGCGGAAGACGGTGAAGCCCGCCATGTCCAGGCGCATCGGGCGCATCAGCGATCGACCTCCTCGAAGAGCTCGTCGAAGAGCTCCCGCACGCCGTCGTCGTCGTGGCCCCGGCTGCCCAGGTAGTCGGCGAAGAGTTCGCGGGGGGAGCGGCCGGCCCGCTGGGCGACCCGGGTGCCGCTGCCCGGCGCCGGGACCAGCTCCGGGTCGATGCGGATCTCCAGCGCGCGGGGGAGCAGCTCCTGCACCTCCTCGCGCAGCCCGGCCCGGGGCTGCTCGCGGACGAACACCCGCAGCCAGCCCTCCGGCGGGGTCAGCTCGGCCAGCTGGGCGAGCGTGCCCCGGACCGTGCGCAGCGGCACCGCCGCCGGCACCGGCACCTCGCGGACCTGGGCGGCGGTGCGCGCGGTGACCTCCACCACCGTCACCGAGCAGACGTTCTCCTGCTCGCCGAAGTCGACCGCCAGCGGGCTGCCGCTGTAGCGGATCGGGCAGGGCCCGATCACCCGCTGCGAGCGGTGCAGGTGGCCCAGCGCCACGTAGTGGGCGTTGCCCGGGAAGACCGTCGCCGGCACGGCGTAGCCGAGCACGGTGTGCGCGTCGCGCTCGCCGCCGCCGGTGGTCGCCCCGACCACGGTGACGTGGGCGGTGACCAGGTGGACCCGGTCGGGCTCGGTGAACCCCTCGGTGAGCCGGCCGAGGACCCGGCCCAGGTGGTCGGCGTAGGTCTGGGTCGCCTCGGCGGCGGTCAGCTCGTACATCTCCACCGCGCGCACGGCGTAGCGCTGGGAGAGGAAGGGCAGCGCGGCGAGCTGCCAGCGCTCGCCGTCGCGGGTGACCCCGTCGATGACGTGCTCGGCCGGGTTCTCCCGGACGCTGCCGCGCAGCGTGATGCCGGCCGCGTCGGCCCACGGCCGCAGCGCGTCCAGGGCCTGGCCGTTGTCGTGGTTGCCGCCGATCGCCACCACGTCGGCGCCGGTGCGGCGCAGCGCGGTCAGCGCCCGGGTGACCAGCCGGGTCGCCTCCGGGCTGGGGGCGGCGGTGTCGTAGAGGTCGCCCGCGACGACGACCAGGTCGGGACGCTCGGCGGCGGCGATCTCGATGACCCCCGCCAGCACCTGCTTGTGCTCGTCGGCGCGGGACTGCCCCTTGAGCACCTTGCCGACGTGCCAGTCCGAGGTGTGCAGGATCTTCATGGCTGTGCGCCCCCTAGAACGGGATGTCGTCGTCGCCGGCGCCGGAGCCGACCACCGCGAACGGGTCGGCCGACTGGGTGATCGAACGCAGCGTCTGCGAGGGGGGCTTCCCCGCCTCGGAGACCCGGGTCGCCCAGGCGGGGAAGGGGAACTCCAGACAGAGCGGGACCGGGATGTCCGGCTGGTTGACGAACATGGTGCCCGGCTTGGCCAGCAGCGCCCGCTGGCGCTGGGCCGGCGGGAGGAAGCCGTACTCGGGACGGGACGCCTCGGCCGGGTCGAGCCGGCCGACCACCCGGATCGCCGAGTTGGTGACGATGCGGCGTTCCACCTCGCTCGCCGTCTGCTGCGCCCCGATCAGGATCACCCCGAGCGAGCGGCCCCGCTCGGCGATGTCCAGCAGCACCTCCTTGATCGGGGAGGAGCCCTCGCGCGGGGCGTACTTGTTGAGCTCGTCGAGGACGACGAAGAGCAACGGCTTGGCGGTGCCGGACTTCTCCTTGCGCTCGAACTCGCTCTTGAGCGTCACGCCGACCACGAAGCGCTGCGCGCGGTCCGGCAGGTTGTGCAGGTCGACCACGGTGACCTGGGCGCTCTCGGCGGTGTTGATGCTGTGCGGGCGGCGGGTGGCCAGGTCGCCGCGGATCAGCCGGCCCAGGTCCTTCTTGCTGCCGATCAGCCGGCGGGCGAAGGCGTTGACCGTGCCGAGGCCGACCGCGCTGCCCGCCCAGTCGCTGCGGGTCTCGTCGTCGTTGAGCTGCTCGACGATGTGGTCGACCAGGTCGGCGTACGAGCCCAGCCGGACACCGTCGACGCTCACCCCGCCGTCGGCGGGCTGCGCGTAGCGGGCCAGGTGGGCGGCGACCGAGTGGACCACCATCGTGTACTGCTGGCGCTCGTCGTCGGCGTCGGCGAAGACGTACGGCAGCAGCCGGTCGGCGCAGAACTCGCTCAGCGTCCAGTAGAAGCTGTCCACGCCGGTGAGCCGGCTGCTCACGTCCGGCGTGCCGGAGGAGTCGCCGACCCGGGGCGGGGCGTAGACCCGCACGTCGGGGAAGGCGCCGGCGTCCAGCCCCAGCTTCGCGTACGCGGCCCGGGTCGGGTCGTCGAGCCGGGCGTTGGGGTGGTCGAGGAAGAGCAGGTCCTCGCCCTTGACGTTGAAGATCAGCGCCTTGGCGTTGACCGCGTCGCCGCCCAGCACCCCGGAGCGGAAGACCGAGTAGAGCAGGAAGGTGGCGAAGCTGGTCTTCGTGGCCACGCCCGAGATGCCGGAGATGGAGACGTGTGCGCCCCGGCTGCCGTCGAGGAAGTCGGCGTTGAGGTAGACCGGAACCCCGTCGCGCCCCATGCCCATCGGGATGCGCCGCTCCATCCGGTCGAAGTGCAGCGCCCTTGCCCGGGCGTCGCCCTCGGCCCGGTAGACCGCAGCGCCGGGCGCGGGCGGCACGTAGAACTCCGGGTCGACCCGGGTGGTGGTGATCTCGGCGGCCTCCTGCACCTGGGCGGGGAGCGTGCCGTCGGCGATGGCGAAGACGTCCGAGTCGAACTGGGCGCCCTCGTGCCGGGCCCGGACCTGGGTGACCACCCCGGCGATGGTGACCGGCTCCCGGTCGGGCAGCTCACGCCGGGTGACGACCACGTCGTCGAGTTGGAGGTAGCTGTCGGGGGAGACGGCGGTCCAGAACTGCAGCGGAGTGGCGTCGGCGGTGCCGAGCACCCGGCCGACCGCCGTGCCGGGGCCGTCGAGCGGGTCGTCGGTCATCGGCGGGCTCCGGTCAGCTGGTCGTCTCGGTCAGGGCACACGTGGTGCATCCTGCCCGAGGAGTACGACAGGTTGCCACGCGACGCGGCGGACGCCACGCGCCGCCGTCGGAGGCCGTCGCGCTACGGGGTGGCACGACCACGATGGGTGCCGTCGTCCGCGCGATTCCCGTCCGAAGCGGCGTGATCCGCGAGAGCATCGGAGGGCCGGGGAAGCGAGGAGTGCCGTGGGACCGACACGAGGTCGACTTGTCGGGCTGCTCCTCCTCGCCGCGCTGCCACCGGCGGTGGAGGAGGCGCTGCTGGTCGGCGTCGGCCTGCACGCCGCCCGGGGACTGGCCCCACAGGCCAGCGCCGTCTGGCCGTACGACTCGTACCACGACCTGCGCTGGCTGCTGGTCTACCACGACTCCTGGCCCATGTTCCTGGTCGGTCTGCTGCTGCTGACCGTGCTCCGGGGCGTGCTCTCCGCCGGGCTGACCGGGCTGGCCTGGCCCGCCGGCGTGCCGCGCCCCTCCTGGGGCTGGCTGCTGCGGCGCAACCTGGAGGTCGCGGTGCTCGCCGCGGTCGTCATCTCGCCGTGGGCCGCCCTCTCCGTCGCCTTCTCGGCGGTGGCGCTCTCCTGGTATCTCTTCGCCTCGCTCGGCCCGATGCTGGTGCTCGCCCCCTTCCTGCTCCGGGGCGGGGTGGTGGCCCGGTGGTGGAAGGGGCTGCCCAGCATCGAGCTGTTCGGCTGGGCGTCGCTGAACTTCGTGGTCCTGACCCTGGCCGGCGCGCTGATCTCCAGCACCCCCGGCTGGTGGACGGTCCTGGTGGCCGGCCTGGCCGGGGTGGCGAACGGGCTGCTGTGGCAGCGGACCGTGGCCGCCGCGGCGGCGCCGGCCCGGCTGCGCTGGGCGCGGGTGCCGGTCGCGCCGATCGCGATCGCGCTCGCGCTGGCCGGCGCGATCTGGGCGCAGGCGGTCATCGGCTTCGCCGGCGACGCGCGCCAGGAGTGGCGGCCCCCGATCCTCGCCGACCGGTTGCCCGAGGAGGTCCCCCACGCGGTGATCGTCCTGGGCGGGCACAACTCCAGCTGGGACGGGAGTCCCTCCGCCGACCCGCGGGTGGAGCGCTTCTCCTACCGGGGCCTGGACATGCAGGGCCGGCCCCTGCCGTACCCGCCGGAGGCGACCCACCGTTCGCTGGACTCCAGCAGCGCCCTGCTCGCCGACCAGGTCGAGGCGGTGCACCGGCGCACCGGACGGCCGGTGGCCCTGTTCGGGCAGAGCGAGGGCTCGATGGTGGCCCGCACCTACCTGGAACGGCTTCCCCGCGGCCCGGTGACCGCGGTGGTGATGTTCAGCCCCCTCGTCCAGGCCGGCCGGACCTACTACCCGCCGCCCGGACACTCCGGCTGGGGTGTGGCGACCGGGTGGCAGCTGCGGGCCATGTTCTGGCTGGCGGGCCTGCCCCTGGCGGCGGAGGACGAACCCGACAGCCCGTTCGTGCGGTCGGTGCTGATCAACGCGCCGTTCTACCGCAACCGCACCCTCTGCCCGGTCGCCGGGGTGCGGATGATCGCCTTTCTGCCGACGGTCAGCGCCGCGGAGGCGCCGCCGGGGGAGTACAGCCGGATCCCGGTCTACCAGCAGCCCGCGCTGCACGGCGGGCTGGTGGGCGACCCGGCGGTGGAGGACCGGGTGGTCGCCTTCCTGGCCGGGGAACCGGTGGAGATGTCCCGGGGGGAGTACGGCCTGCTGCAACGGCTGGGCGCCGCCTGGCAGACCCCACCCCTGGCCCTGACGCTCAATCCGATCTGGTCGGCGACCAGGGAGGGGGATCCGGCGATGACGGGCCGGGTCTGTGAGCCGCGTTGAGCTGCCCGGCGACCCGGGTGGCGCGCCGGTGTCGGAGCAGCAGCCGCACGGCCGCGACGTACAGCCCCACCACCAGCAGCGCCCGGACCGGCGCGTACGGGAAGAGCAGCAGGTCCACGACGGCCCCCGCCGCGGCGCAGCCGAGGGCGACCGGCGTGGTGCCCCGGCGGCCGGTGACGACCGCCAGCCCGGCGAGCACGACCGCCGCGCCGACCGCGACGTGCAGCCGCGCCCAGCCGGTGATGTCGACCACGTACATGCCCTCCCGGGTCGCCACCACGAACGGACCGCCGCTCATGTCGGCCTGCGCGGACAGCACGTCCAGCAGGCCGGCGGTGGTCAGCAGGCCGGCGGCCAGCAGCGGTCGGCCCGGTCGCTCCGCCCCGATCGCTCCGCCCGACGCAGGGAGCCCCATTTGCCCAGGTTAGAGCCTGCGGGTGCGGCGCGGACCGGTCCCGGGCGCGGGTACGCGGACCGGTGTGCCCGCGCCGGTCGCCGTGGCCGGGGCGGACTGCCCGCGTATTCCGTCATGTGCCGCCGGGGGGCGGCCCGGCGGGGACCGACGACCGTGGGGCCACCCCGGGGACCGCTAGGCGGCCGGCGCGGCCCCGGCGGGCGTCGGCGCGGCGACGTCCCGGGCGTGGCGCAGCATCAGCACGCCGTCGTCGGCCGCGAGCACGTGCCGCAGCGGCAGTTCCCGGGGTGCGCCCGGGCTCCCGGCGGTGATCCGGCCGGGGCCGGGCCCGGCGAGCAGCGGGGCGACGGTCAGGCAGAGCTCGTCGACCAGGTCGGCGGCGGTGAGCGCGCCGAACAGGTGCGGGCCGCCCTCGCAGAGGATCTGGCCCAGCCCCCGGCGGCGCAGCTCGGCCAGGCCGGCGCCGAGGTCCACCCGCTCGTCGCCGCAGCGGATCAGCTCGGCGACGTCGGTCAGCCCCGGGGGCGCCTCGGCGGCGGAGTGGGTCAGCACCAGGGGTCGCACCGGCGCGTCGGCGAAGGCGGCCTGCGCCGGGTCCAGCTCCAGCGACCCGGAGACGACCACCAGGGTGGGGTACTCGGCCAGCCCCCGCTCGCGCCGCCAGGCCCGGCGCGGCTCGCTCAGCCGCACCGCGCGGTAGCCCTCGTGCCGCAGCGTGCCGGCGGCGACCAGCAGCCCGTCGCAGAGCATCCGGAGCAGGCCGAAGACCCGCTTGTCCGGCGCCCCGGAGAGCCCGGCGGAGTAGCCGTCCAGGGTCACCGCGCCGTCCACGCTGGCGACGAAGTTGACCCGCAGGTGCGGGCGGTCCGCGCGACCGTAGAGCGCGGTCAGCTCGGCGTCGTCCAGGGGTGGGGTGGTCGGCGTCGGCCAGATCCGGCGGATCGGGATTCCGACGCTCATTCGCTGGCCGGACCGGTGACCGGAGGGGTCGGTCCGGGGGTACGGTGCTGGCAGTCGCACCACTTCCGGCCGGGACAGTCGTCGTGCCGCCGCTCCCGGCAGGCTCGGCAGATCATGTCGGCAGCCTATGCGGTGGGAGGAGGGGGCAGCATGCCACGTCAGATCTTCCAGCTGAGGATGTCCCTCGCCGGGGTCCGCCCGCCGGTCTGGCGGCGGGTGCTGGTGCCCGGCGGCTACACCCTCGACCGGCTGCACCGGGTGGTGCAGCACGCCATGGGTTGGCGCGACTGCCACCTGCACTCGTTCGAGATCGACGGCGTCCAGTACGGCGAACCGGACCCCGACGGCGAGCTGTCGCTCCGCGACGAGCTGGACGTCCGGCTCGACGCGGTGCTCGGCAAGGGCAGCCGGTTCCGCTACACCTACGACTTCGGCGACTGGTGGGAGCACGACCTGCTGGTGGAGGACGCCTTCACCGCCGACCCGGATGAGCGGTACCCGTCCTGCCTGGACGGCGAGCGGGCCTGCCCGCCGGAGGACGTCGGCGGCCCGGCGGGCTACCTGGTCCTGCTGGCCGCGCTGGTCGACCCGGGCCATCGGGAGCACCGGGCGATGCGGGAGTGGGCGGGCCGCGACTTCGACCCGGCGGCGTTCGACCCGGGGCGGGCCAGCACGCTGCTGCGTCGCCTCTGCTGAGGGCCCACCGTCTCATGAGGAGCGGTGGAGGGCACCCGCGGTAACGATCTGGGAACGCTCCCATCGGTCTATTGACACCCCCTGACCCTCCCGGCACGCTCATGGGAGCGTTCCCAGGGCGTGGCGCGGATCACTGCGCACCCCGCCCGGCCGTCCCGGTCCGCCGGTCCGGCCCGGGAGCGCGCAGCGACACCCCCCACCACACCCAAACCCAGCCTCACCACTGAAAGAGGGGTCAGGATGAGCGTCACCACGCGGCGTACCCGCCTCGCGGCCGCCGCCCTGGCCGCGGTCACCGCACTCGGCGGTCTCGCGGCCTGCGGCAAGGACGACGACGGCGCCACGGCGTCCGGCGGGAAGCCCGCCAAGCTGGTCGTGGACACCTTCGGCGAGTTCGGCTACGACGAGATCGTCAAGCAGTACGAGAAGGACACCGGCATCAAGGTCGAGCTGCGCAAGACCGCACAGCTCAACGAGTACCGGCCGAAGATCGTCCGGGCGCTGGCCACCGGCAAGGGCGCGGCCGACGTGGTCGCCCTGGAGGAGGGCATCCTCAACGAGTTCAAGGCCAACCCGGCCAACTGGGCCGACCTGGCGCCGCTCGTGGCCGACCACAGCAAGGAGTACCTGCCCTGGAAGTGGGAGCTGGGCAAGGCGCCGGACGGCCGGCTGATCGGCCTGCCCACCGACGTCGGCTCGCTGGCGGTCTGCTACCGCCGCGACCTCTTCCAGGCCGCCAAGCTGCCGACCGAGCGGGACCAGGTCGCGGCGCTCTGGCCGGACTGGAACGCCTTCATCGAGACCGGCAAGAAGTACCGGGCCGCCACCGGCAAGGGCATGCTCGACTCGGTGACCACCGCCTCCAGCGCGGTGATGTTCCAGCAGGGCGGTGACCTCTTCTACGACAAGCAGGACAACGTCGTCGCCGACAGCAGCGCCTCGGTCAAGAGCGCCTGGGACACCGCGATCGCGATGGCCGACGCCAACATCACCGCCGAGACGGCCACCTGGTCGCCGGAGTGGTCGGCCGGCTTCAAGCAGGGCACCTTCGCCGCGACCTTCTGCCCGTCCTGGATGCTCGGCATCGTGCAGGAGAACTCCGGCCCGGAGAACAAGGGCAAGTGGGACGTGGCGCCGGTCCCCGGCGGCGCGGGCAACTGGGGCGGCTCCTGGCTCGCCGTGCCGACCCAGAGCAAGCACCCCAAGGAGGCGGCGAAGCTCGCCGAGTACCTGACCAACGCGCAGAGCCAGGTGGCGGCCTTCAAGGCCAAGGGCCCGCTGCCGACGAACCTGGAGGCGCTGAAGAACCCGGAGTTCCTCGCCTACACCAACGAGTACTTCAACAACGCGCCGACCGGCAAGATCTTCGGTGACAGCGTCGCGAAGATCCAGCCGTTGCACCTCGGTCCGAAGCACCAGGCCGTGAAGGAGAACGCCTTCGAGCCGGCGTTGCGGTCGTACGAGAACGGGCAGTCGACCAAGGACAAGGCCTGGGAGCAGTACGTCAAGGACGCCAAGACCCAGGGCGCCTTCTGAGCACTGACCCAGCACGGCGGTGGCGTCCGGGTCTCCCGGGCGCCACCGGCCGCGTCCCGTTGCACGTACCGCCCGCCTCACCGGCCCCGCCGGCGCCGGGAAAGGACCCCGCATGAGCCTGTCGGCCACGACCGCGCCGCCGTCACCCACGGCGCCGCCACCCCCACCCACCCGGCGCCGCAGCCGGGCGTCGTCGCTCAACCGCCTCGACCTCAAGCTCTCCCCGTACCTCTACATCGCCCCGTTCTTCGTGATCTTCGGGATCTTCGGGTTCTACCCGATGCTGCGCACCGCGTGGATGTCGCTGCACGACTGGAACCTGATCGGCGACCACAGCTTCATCGGGGTGGACAACTACACCCGGCTCTTCACCGACGAGTACTTCTGGAACGCCACGGTCAACACCTTCGGCATCTTCCTGCTCTCCACCATCCCGCAGCTGCTGCTCGCGCTCTTCCTGGCGACCCTGCTCAACCGCACGCTCCTGCGCGCCCGGACGTTCTTCCGGATGGCCATCTTCATGCCGAACGTGGTCTCGGTCGCCGCCGTGGCGATCGTCTTCGGCATGCTCTTCCAGCGCGACTTCGGCCTGATCAACTGGCTGCTCGGCCTGGTCGGGATCGACGCGGTCGACTGGGACACGGAGCGGTGGAGCTCGTGGACCGCCATCGCCTCCATGGTCAACTGGCGGTGGACCGGCTACAACACCCTCATCCTGCTGGCCGGCATGCAGGCCATCCCGAAGGACCTCTACGAGGCCGCGGCGATCGACGGCGCCAACCAGTGGAAGCAGTTCTGGCGGATCACCCTGCCGATGCTCACCCCGACCTTCGTCTTCGTGGTCACCCTCTCCACCATCGGCGGGCTCCAGCTCTTCACCGAGCCGCTCGTCTTCGCCAACGGCAACATCATCGGCGGCGACCAGCGGGAGTTCCAGACCCTGGCCATGTACATGTACGAGCTGGGTATCGAGAACCTCAACACCGCCGGGTACGGCGCCGCCGTGGCGTGGGCGATGTTCGTGATGATCGCCCTGGTCTCGTTGGTCAACTTCCTGCTCGTCCGCCGTACGGTCAAGTGAGGAGCGACCGGATGAACTCCGCTTCCCAGCGCCTCTGGCGCACCAGCCCGCTGTTGTACGTCGCCCTCGTGCTGGCGGTGCTCTTCTCGATCTATCCCTTCTACTACATGGTCGTGATCGCCACCCGCAGCCTGGACTCGATCAACGACGTGCCGCCGCCGGTCACCCCTGGCGGCGCGTTCGGCGACAACTTCGGCCGGGTGCTCGACAACGACGCGGCGAACTTCCTCACCGGCCTGCTCAACTCGGTGATCGTCTCCGGCGTGGTGACCGTCTCGGTGGTGATCACCGGGTCGCTGGCCGGCTTCGCCTTCGCCAAGCTGCGCTTCCGGGGCCGCAACATCCTGCTGCTGTCGATCATCGTGACCATGATGATCCCGACCCAGCTCGGCCTCATCCCGCTCTGGGGCATGATCCAGGACCTCGGCTGGTACGACACCCTCCTGGCGGTGACCGTGCCCTTCCTGGTCAGCGCCTTCGGCGTGTTCATGATGCGGCAGTACGCCACCCAGGCCATCTCCGACGAGCTGATCGAGGCCGGCCGGGTCGACGGGGCCAGCACCTTCCGGATCTTCTGGAACATCGTGCTGCCCGCGCTGCGCCCGGCCGCGGCCGTGCTCGGCCTGCTCACCTTCATGGAGACCTGGAACTCCTACCTCTGGCCGTACGCCGTGCTCACCCCGGAGAATCCGACCCTGCAGGTGTCGCTGGCGTTCCTGTCCTACGCCTACTACACCGACTACTCGCAGGTGTTCGCCGCGACCGCCATCGGTACCGTGCCGTTGGTGATCGTGTTCGCCCTGTTCGGCCGCCAGATCATTGGCGGGATCATGGAAGGTGCCGTCAAGTCGTGAGCAACCCGGACCACCCGCCCGCAGTCGGCGTACTCGACCAGGGGCCGGAACTGATCTTCCCGCCCGGCTTCCTGTGGGGCGCGGCGACCGCCGCGTACCAGATCGAGGGGGCCGCCACCGAGGGCGGCCGGACCCCGTCGATCTGGGACACGTTCAGCCACACCGAGGGGCGGGTGGTCGCCGGGCACACCGGCGACGTGGCCTGCGACCACTACCACCGGATGCCGTCGGACGTGCGGCTGATGGCCGAGCTGGGCCTGAAGTCGTACCGGTTCTCGGTGTCCTGGTCGCGGGTGCAGCCGGGCGGCACCGGCCCGGCCAACGCCGAGGGCCTGGACTTCTACCGCCGGCTCGTCGACGAGCTGCTCGGGCACGGGATCGAGCCGTGGCTGACCCTCTACCACTGGGACCTGCCCCAGCCGCTGGAGGACGCCGGCGGCTGGCCGGCCCGGGACACCGCCGCCCGGTTCGCCGACTACGCCCAGCTCGTCGCGGACGCCCTCGGCGACCGGGTGACGTACTGGACGACGTTGAACGAGCCGTGGTGCTCGGCGTTCCTCGGCTACGGCTCGGGGGTGCACGCGCCCGGCCGCTCCGACGGCGCGGACGCCGTCCGCGCCGGGCACCACCTGATGCTCGGCCACGGGCTGGCGGTGCAGGCGCTGCGGGCGTCCCGGCCGCAGGCCCAGCTCGGCATCACCGTCAACCTCTACCCGGTCACCCCGGCCACCGACGCGCCCGCCGACCTCGACGCCGCCCGGCGGATCGACGCGCTGGCCAACCGGTTCTTCCTCGATCCGGTGTTGCGCGGGTCGTACCCGGCCGACCTCACCGCCGACCTGCGCGAGGTCACCGACTTCGGGCACGTGCGCGACGGCGACCTGGCGGTCATCTCCACCCCGCTGGACCTGGTCGGCATCAACTACTACAGCCGGCACGTGGTCGCCGCCCCGGTCGAGGGCGCCGAGCCCGAGCCGTACTGGCGGTCGCCGTCGTGCTGGCCGGGCAGCGAGGACATCCGGTTCGTCACCCGGGGCGTGCCGGTCACCGACATGAACTGGGAGATCGACGCCCCCGGCCTGACCGAGACGCTGCGCCGGGTCCACGACGAGTACACCGACCTGCCGCTCTACGTCACCGAGAACGGCTCCGCCTTCGTCGACGCGGTCGTCGACGGGCAGGTCGACGACGCCGACCGGCTGGCGTACTTCGACGCGCACCTGCGGGCGGCGCACGAGGCGATCAGCGCCGGGGTGCCCCTGCGGGGCTACTTCGCCTGGTCGCTGATGGATAATTTCGAATGGGCCTGGGGCTACACCAAGCGGTTCGGGATGGTCTGGATCGACTACGACAGCCAGGCCCGTATCCCCAAGTCCAGTGCCAGGTGGTACGCCGAGGTGATCCGACGCAACGGTCTGGCCGCACAATAGGCTCGGGCCAGCCATCAGGGCGGTCCTGGTGTCCACCTCCCGCAGGTGGCACCGGGTCCGCCCGACGTCGGAGGAGCAGACGATGACAACGCAGCGCACCCGGTCGCTCGGGCGCCCGACCCTCGACGCGGTCGCCGCCCGCGCGGGCGTCGGGCGCGGCACGGTCTCCCGGGTCGTCAACGGCTCACCCCAGGTCAGCCCGGAGGCCCGGGCCGCCGTGCAGCAGGCCATCGCGGAACTGGGGTACGTCCCGAACCGGGCCGCCCGGGCGCTGGTCACCCAGCGGACCGACTCGGTGGCCCTGGTGGTCTCCGAGTCCGGGGACCGGGTCTTCACCGAGCCGTTCTTCGCCGGCATCGTCCGGGGCGTCAGCTCCGGGCTGCTGGAGACGCCGCTGCAGCTCTGGCTCGCCATGGTGCAGTCCCCGATCGAACGGGAACGGGTCGAGCACCACCTGACCAACCAGCACGTGGACGGCGTGCTGCTGCTGTCGCTGCACGACTCCGACCCGCTGCCCACGCTGCTGGAGGAGCGGGACCTGCCCACCGTGCTCGGCGGCCGGCCGGCGCGGATGCTCGAGCCCGGCGCGCGGCCGTCCTGGTTCGTCGACGTGGACAACGTCGGTGGCGCGCGGCAGGCGGTGGAGCACCTGGCCCAGCGGGGCCGCCGCCGGATCGCCACCATCGCCGGTCCGCAGGACATGGGCGCCGGCCTGGCCCGGCTGGCCGGCTACCGGGACGCCGTCCGGGCCGCCGGGGCCGAGGCCGACCCCCGCATGATCGCGTACGGCGACTTCAGCGAGGGCAGCGGCGCCGCCTCGATGCGCCGGCTGCTGGAGGTCTGCCCCGACCTGGACGCGGTCTTCGTCGCCTCCGACCTGATGGCCTTCGGCGCGCTGCGCACCCTGCGCGAGGCGGGCCGGCGGGTGCCCGAGGACGTGGCGGTGGTCGGCTTCGACGACGCCCCGATCGCCCGCCAGGCCGACCCGCCGCTGACCACCGTCTTCCAGCCGGTCGAGGAGATGGGCCGCCAGATGGCACGCCTGCTGGTCGCCCGCATCCGCGGCGAGGAGATCCCCGCCCCCCACATCCTCCTCGACACCCAGCTCATCCACCGCGCCTCCGCCTGACCCGCCCCCCACGCTCCGCGCACCTTTTCGAAAAGCGTGGCTGTTCGGCCGTGAACAGCCACGCCTTCTCGGAAAGAGGGGGTGGGGGGTTAGCTCGCGCGGAGGGGGCTACTTCTCGCGGACGGCGCGCAGGCCGTGTGCGACCAGCGGGGCCACCATGTCGCCGATGCGGTCGAAGCCGGGGCCGAGCGTCTGCCCGAGGGTGTGCCGGTAGTGGATGCCCTCGCAGATCACCGCGAGCTTGAAGCAGCCGAGCGCGACGTGCCAGTGCAGCGGCCCGACGTCGACGTCGCTGCGGCCGGCGTACCGCTCGATCAGCTCGGCGCCGGTGGGGAACCCGGCGCGCGGGCCGAGGCCGTCGGCGACTGGGTTGCCGGTGGCGAGGTCGCTGTCGCCCAGCACGTCCCAGTACGTCAGCAGCAGGCCGAGGTCGGCCAGCGGGTCGCCGAGGGTGGCCATCTCCCAGTCGAGCACGGCGCGTACCGACACCGGGTCGACGGTGGCGAGGAGGTTGTCCAGCCGGTAGTCGCCGTGCACGATCCGCCCGGCGTTGGCGCCCTCCGGCACGGTGCCGGCGAGCAGGTCGCGCAGCTCGTCGATGCCGGGCAGGGGACGGCTGCGGGACCGGTCGAGCTGGCCGGCCCAGCGGCGTACCTGCCGGCCCAGGTAGCCCTCGGGGCGGCCGAAGTCGCCCAGCCCGACCGTGGCCGGGTCGACCGTGTGCAGGGCGGCGAGGGTGTCCATCATCGCCAGGGCCAGGTCGCGCCGCTGCTCCGGGCGGAGCGGGTCGGTCTGGTCGCGGCTGCGGAACACCTCGCCACGGACCCGCTGCATCAGGTAGAACGGCGCCCCGATCACGTCGGCGTCGGCGCAGAGCAGCAGCGCCGCAGGAACCGGCACGTCGGTGGGCGCGAGGGCGGAGATCACCCGGAACTCGCGGGCCATGTCGTGCGCGGTGGCCAGCACGTGCCCGAGCGGCGGGCGGCGCAGCACCAGCTCCCGCTCGCCCGCGCGCAGCAGGTAGGTCAGGTTCGACTTGCCCCCGGCGATCAGGGTGGCCGCCAGCGGCGCGTCGGCCAGCTCGGGCCGGTGGGCGCCGAGGTAACCGGCGAGCCGGTCGAGGTCCAGGCCCCGGGGGGAGCCGGTCGGCCCGGAGGCGGGCGCGGTGGCGGAGGCGGGGGAGGCCGGAGAACTCCCCGGCCGGAGCGCGTCGACGGCCGGATCGGTCATCCGGATAGTTGATGGCAGCTCAGCTTTCTTGTCAAGCGGGGTTTTCCGCCCGGGACATGCCGCTGCAACAGGGACGAAACGGCCAACGGGCAGGCTGGTGCCAGCCCGCCGGCCGCCACGGCCGGCCCGCCGAGCGGAGGGACAGACATGTTGCTGCGAGTTCGGGTGACCCTGCCGGACCGACCCGGCACGCTCGGCCAGGTGGCCCGCACGCTCGGCGTCTCCGGCGCCGACATCGTCCAGGTGGTCGTCCTGGAACGGCTCGGCGGGCGGGCCGTGGACGACTTCACCGTGGTCTGGCCGGGCGTCGCCCGGGTGGAGCGGTTGATGGCGGGCCTGGCCGCCATCCCCGGGGTACGCGTGGACGGCGTCTGGCGGGCGATCGGCGCGCCGACCACCACCGGCCAGGACGCCGAGCTGCTGGCCCAGGTCGCCGCGAACCCCACCGACGGGGTGGCCACCCTGGTCGACGCGGTGCCCGGTCTGCTCGCCGCCGACTGGGCGGTGGCCGCGGTGGTCCCGCCGGACTGGGCCTCGCGGACCGGCGGGGGAACGGCGACCGTGGCGCACGCCAGCTGGCGGGCGCCCCAGCCACCGCTGCTGCCCGAGGTGACCCCGCTGCGGGCCCGGGCGCTGACCGGCGCCGACGGCAGCCACTACGCGATCGCGCCGTTCGGCCGGGCCGGGCTGGTGCTGGTGGTCGCGCGCGAGCACACCGAGCCGCTCGCCCCGGCCGCGTTCCACTCCACCGAGGTGGACCGGCTGGCTCAGCTGGTCCGGGCCGGCGCGGTGATCCTCGGCGACCGGCTCGACCTGGTCGGGGCGCCGCCGGTGACCAGCGTCACCTGAGCACGGGCAACGGTTCCCGGGGCGTCACCCCAGGGCAACGGCATGGCAACAGCCGCCCGGCACTGTCGTAACGGGGAAGGGAGCGGACATGGCGCTGTGGCGGATTCGAGCCACCGTGGACGACCGGCCGGGCTACCTGTCGGTGCTCACGGCGAGTCTCGCGTTGCGGGGGGTCAACATCCTCACCGTGCAGGTGCACACCACCGAGGCCGGGGCGGTCGACGATTTCCTCGTCGACGCGCCGGACGTGGTGGGCGAGGCGGAGCTGGTCGCCGCCGTCCAGCGGGGCCGGGGACGGGACTGCTGGGTGGCGCGCAGCGAGGCCCGGGGTCTGGTCGACCAGCCCACCCGGGTGCTCGGGCTGGCCAACCGGCTGGTCCGGGACCCGGACGCGACCGGGGAGATGCTGCGCGCCCTGCTCGGCGCGGACGAGGTGACCTGGCGTGCCGCGCCGGCCGTCCCGCACGGCGGCGTCGGCGCGGCGAGCATGCTGCTGGCCGACCCGGCCGGCGGGGCGTACGTGCTGCGCCGGCGGGCACCCAGCTTCACCCCGGCGGAGTACGCCCGGGCGCAGGCGCTGGTCGAGCTGGCGGCCACCGCGGCCCGCCGGGAGGCCGACCGGGTGACCCTGGTGCTGCCCGACGGCGGGGAGGTGGTGGTCCGCCCGACCACCGCCGACGACCTGGCCGGCGTGGTCGACCTGCACGAGGCGTGCTCGGCGCGCAGCCGCCAGCGGCGTTACCTCGGCGGGGGCGCGGTGCCGACGCCGAGCCGGCTGCGCCGGCTGTTGGAGCCGCGCCGGGGGACCACGGTGGTGGCGACGATCGGCTGCGGCGGGACGGCGGACGCGGTGGTCGCGATGGGCAACCTGCTCGGCGAGGGTGACGAGGCGGAGGTGGCGCTGCTGGTGCGGGACGACTGGCAGCACCGGGGCCTCGGGTCGGCCCTGCTCCGCCGGCTGCTCGGGCACGCCGGCCGGTCCGGGTACGCGGCCGTGGTGCTGCACGTCCAGGCGGAGAACACCCCGATGCTGCGCACCGTACGGCGGCTCGGGCGGCCGACGTCGATCGAGCGGGACGGCGCGCTGCTCACCCTGACGATCCCGCTGATCGCCCGCGCCGGGGAGACGAGTCGGCCCGCGCTGCCCCGGCAGGCGGACGCGACCGCCCGGAGGGACCGGTCGGGCTGAGCCCACGGCGAGCCCGCCACCGCCACGATCAGCCGAAGAAGAACCCGGCTCGGCGGTGGCCCGAGACGCAGAACCGGTTGCCCTCGGTGTCGGCGAGGACGACGTAGGGCAGCTGGCCCGGCTCCGGCTCGGCCGGGTAGTGCGGCCAGTCCACCCGCTGCGCCCCGAGGGCGAGCAGCCGCGCCACCTCGTCGTCGAGATCGCGGTCCCCCGCGTCCAGGTCGAGGTGGACGCGGGGGAACTCCGCCGCCGGGCTGTCGCTGACGTCCATCGCGATCGCCGCGCCGGCCTCCCCGGGTGGCGGCTCGACCACGATCCACTCGTCGCCGGCGTAGCGCGGCGGCCGACGTACGTAGCCGAGGGCCGCCGCCCAGAACCGGCCGGCGCGGCGGTCGTCGGTCACGCCCAGCGAGATCTGCTCGATTCGTGCCATCGACCGAGGCTAGCGCCGCCTCAGGTGGTCGGGTAGCTGCTGTAGTCCGGGAAGTTGCCGTAGAGCCGGCCGTCGCCGCCCTGGGTGACCGCCTGCACTAGCAGGTCGCCGCCGACGAAGGCACCCTTCCAGGAGGCGCCCCGGCCGCCGAACGGCTCGTCCCGGTCGCCCCGGGACCGCGGCTTGTTGATGCCCACCTTGAACGCCTGGAGGTCCACCGCGAGCTTGCCGGCCAGTTCCTCGTCGTCGCAGGCCAGTGAGGCCACCAGCGCGCCGTTGGAGGCGTTCATCGCGGCCAGCAGCTCGTCGGTGGTGTCCACCACGACGATGGTGTCGACCGGGCCGAACGGCTCGGCGTGCATCAGCCGGGACCGGCCGGGCGGGGCGAGCAGCACCGCGGGCGCCACGTACGCGGAGGTGTCCTGGCCGTCGAGGAAGGGCGCGCCGTCGAGCTTGCCGCGGTGCAGCGGCACGGCGCCGCCGCGTACCGCCTCGTCGACCTTGCGGCGCAGCTCCTCGGCCTTGGCGCCGCTGATCAGCGGGCCGAAGTCCAGCTCGGGCAGCGGGTCGCCCACCGACCAATTCTCGTCCACCGCAAGGGGATGGCCGAATCGGATCGAGGAGACCACCGGCAGGTACATGTCGAGGAACTCGTCGACCAGGTCGCGCTGGACCACGAACCGGGGGTACGCGGTGCAGCGCTGCTTGCCGTACTCGAAGCCCTTCTTGAGGTGCGCGGCGAGCAGGTCCCACTGGGAGAAGTTCCAGACGCCCCAGGCGTTGAGCCCCTCCTGCTCGATGAAGTGCCGCTTGTCGGTGTCGAGCAGCGCGGCGGCCACCTTGCCGCCGTTGGACCGCCCGCCGACGAACGCCACCGCGCCGATCTCGGGCGCGCGGACCAGCACCTCGGAGAGCTCCTCGCCGCTGCCGGAGAGCAGGGTGGCGGGGAGTCCGGCGCGGCGCATCAGCGCGTGCGCCACGGTCAGGCAGACCGCGCCGCCCTGCGACGGGGTCTTGGCGATGACCGCGTTGCCGGCGAGCAGCTGCACCAGTTCGGCGTGGACCAGCACGCTCATCGGGTAGTTCCAGGATGCGATGTTGCTGACCGGGCCGGGCAGCGGCTCCCGGCCGCCGGCCAGCATCCGGTCGATCTCCTCGACGTACCAGCGGACCCCGTCGAGCGCGCGGTCGACGTCGGCGCAGGCGAGCCGCCACGGCTTGCCGATCTCCCAGACCAGCAGCAGCGCCAGCAAATCGCGGTGCGCGGTGAGCGCGTCCAGCGCCTCGGTGACCCGCGCCTTGCGCTCGGCGAGCGGGGTGGCCGCCCAGTCGCGGTGCGCGGCGGCGGCGTGGGCGACCGCGGCGCGCGCGGTGTCGGCGTCCAGCCGGGGCAGGTTGACCAGGACGGTGTTGTCGACGGGGGTGCGGACGGCACTGGGCGTGCCGACCGCCTGCCACTGCCCGGATACCAGGTTGTGCAGGGTGATGACGCCGTCGGCCTCGGGCCCGAAGGCCTCCGGCGTGGCGGCCACGGCGCGGGCGAGGGTGTCGGACCAGGCGGTACCGTCGGCGAGTCGTAGAGCCATCGCATTTCTCCTCAGGGTCGACCGGGGGAGCGGCGGCGTCGATGGCACCGCTGGTGTCGCGTACTGTCCCGCGCCGGAAAGCGGCGCGGCAACAGTACGTTCGTATGCCGGAACGCCAGGCCCGCGCCGGACCGGCCGCGACGTGCGCCGCCGGGCCGCACACCACGGTCTTGACCTGCGCGTACGCGGACAGAGCAGTCATGAATTTCGATGATGTGATGAATCTCCGGGCGACGTCGACCGGGTTACCCGTCAGTACGGACGAACGCCCGGGACGGATCAACGCCCAGGGGTGAAACGACGATCGGCCGCCGGACGAGGTGTCCGGCGGCCGATCGGGCGCTGAGTCGGGTCAGCTGGTGAAGGTGATGTTGTCGCGCCGACGGCGCAGCATCAGCAGCGCGCCGCCGCCGATCAGGACGAGGCCGCCCAGGGCGATGCCGCCGGTGGCCACGCCGGTCATCGGCAGGCTGCCCCCGTTGTCACCGCCACCGGTGCCGCCGGTGCTCTCCGACGGGGAGCCGGAGGTCGACGGCGAGCCCGACTCCGACGGCGAACCCGACTCGGTCGGGGTGACCGAGCTGCTCGGGGAGGTCGACTCCGACGGGGAGCCCGACGGCTGCGGCGACTCGGAGGTCGTCGGCGAGGGGCTCGGGCTCGGCGACTGCGTCGCGACGGTGCCGGGGCAGGCGTGGCTCAGGTTGAACTTGGCGGCCTGGCCGCTGATCGTGGCGCTGCCGTCGACCAGCGTCCACCCGGCCGGCGTGAAGAGGTAGGCGTGGATGATCCGGCCGGTGTTCCCGGCGGCGTAGAACTTGTCGGGGTAGGCGTCGGTGCTGTCGGGCACCTTCACCGTCACCGTGTTGCTGCCGTCGCTGAAGGTCAGGGTCAGCGTCTCGAAGCTGCCGGACTCGGCGCCGCCGGGAAGCACGAAGTGCCAACCGTCCTGCCCGGACGTACGGCCCTCGAAGCGCTCGTCCGTGCACTTCTGCTCGGCCGTGGCCGCCGTCTTGTCCTTGTGGCCCGGGTTGAGCGGGATCGTGCTGCTCGCCCACGCCGGGGTGGCGAAGGCGAGGCAGGCCGTGGCGGTCGCGGTGAAGGCCGCGGACGCCACGTACCGACGTTGGGGCATGAGTAATCCTCCGAGATGGATAGAGGGGACGGCACATGATCCCATGCACGGCATCGAAGGGCGACATCGGGTGAACGGCCTGAGCTGGGACGACGCGGCGGATCAGATCCGAGAATCCGGCAAATTGGCGGCCCGTCGGCGGCGTGTCGATGTAACGCGGACGGGACTGTGGACGCTCCGCCCGTCACCGTCCGGCCTTCCCAAGAACCCGACCGGCAGTTACATTGTCGCTCATCCATGGGAGCGCTCCCGCGCCTCCGATGGCCCCCCACCACAGCCTCCGGCGGCGTCCACGACCCCCGACACCCGTCCCGGCCGGGCGGGCGCCGCCGGTGGCGCCACCGACAGGAGTACCGCCATGCAGCACCCGCACCGGCCCTCCCGGCCGGTCCGCGGCCGGCTCCGCCGACTGCTCGCCGTCGGCGCCGCGCTGACCACCGGACTGACCCTGGCCGTCGGCCCGCCGTCCCCGGCCACCGCCGCGCCGCTCGGCCCGGAAGCCGCCCCCGCCTCGACGGCCGCCGCCGCGCCCGCTTTCAACTACTCAGAAGCGTTGCAGAAGTCGCTGTTCTTCTACGAGGCGCAGCAGTCCGGGAGGAAACCGGCCTGGAACCGGGTCTCCTGGCGCGGCGACTCCGCCCTCACCGACGGTGCCGACGTCGGCCTCGACCTCACCGGCGGCTGGTACGACGCGGGCGACCACGTGAAGTTCGGCTTCCCGATGGCGTTCAGCGCCACCATGCTGGCCTGGGGCGCGGTCGAGTACCGCGACGGCTACGTCGCCTCCGGCCAGCTTCCGCACCTGCTCAACAACCTGCGCTTCGTCAACGACTGGTTCGTCAAGGCGCACCCCGCGCCGAACGTCCTCTACGGACAGGTCGGCAAGGGCGACGACGACCACAAGTGGTGGGGCCCGGCCGAGGTGATGCCGATGGCGCGGCCCGCGTACAAGATCGATGCGAGCTGTGGCGGCGCGGACCTGGCGGGGGAGACGGCGGCCGCGATGGCCGCCTCATCCATGGTGTTCCGGCCCACCGACGCCGCCTACGCCGACAAGCTGCTCGGGCACGCCAAGCAGCTCCACACGTTCGCCGACACGGTGCGCAAGAGCTACCACGAGTGCATCACCGATGCGACCAGCTTCTACCGCTCCTGGAGCGGCTGGCAGGACGAGCTGGTCTGGGCGGCGATCTGGCTGCACCGGGCCACCGGCGACCCCGCCTACCTGGCCAAGGCCGAGAGCGAGTACGACAAGCTCGGCACCGAGAACCAGAGCACCACCCGCTCCTACAAGTGGACCATCGCCTGGGACAACAAGCAGTTCGGCGCGTACGTGCTGCTGGCCAACCTCACCGGCAAGCAGAAGTACGTCGACGACGCCAACCGCTGGCTGGACTACTGGACGGTCGGGGTCAACGGGCAGCGGGTGCCCTACTCGCCGGGCGGCATGGCGGTGCTCGACTCCTGGGGCGCGCTGCGCTACGCCGCCAACACCGCCTTCGCCGCGCTGGTCTACAGCGACCGGTCCACCGACGCGACCCGCAAGGCGCGCTACCACGACTTCGCCGTCCGGCAGATCAACTACGCGCTCGGCGACAACCCGCGCAACTCCAGCTACGTCATCGGCTTCGGGAACAACCCGCCGCGCAACCCGCACCACCGCACCGCCCACGGCTCCTGGTGGGACAGCCAGACCGTGCCCACCGAGACCCGGCACGTGCTCCACGGCGCGCTGGTCGGCGGCCCGTCGTCGGCCAACGACGCGTACACCGACAGCCGGTCGGACTACGTGATGAACGAGGTCGCCACCGACTACAACGCCGGCTTCACCTCCGCCCTGGCCCGCCTCGCCAAGGAGTACGGCGGCAGCCCGCTCGCCGGCTTCCCGGTCGCCGAACGCCCCGACCAGGACGAGTTGACCGTGGAGACCACGGTGATGCAGGCCGAGCCGCGCGCCACCGGCCTCAAGGCGATCGTGTACAACCGGTCGGCCTTCCCGGCCCGCGCGCTGACCACGGCGAAGTTCCGCTACCACTTCCGCCCCGACGGCACCGGTCCGGTGCAGGTCACCCCCGGCTACACCCAGGGCTGCCCGGCGCCGGCCACGGCGAGGCAGCTCTCCGGCGACATCTGGTACGTCGAGGTCGACTGCACCGGCCACACCATCGCCCCGGCCGGGCAGTCGCAGCACCGGATGGAGGTGCAGTTCAAGATCGGCGTACCGGAGGGCGGCACCTGGGACCCGACGAACGACCCGTCGTACCAGGCGACCGCCGGGCCGAACCGGAAGGTGCCGCTCTACTCCGGCGGCACCCGGGTCTGGGGCGAGGAACCCGGACCGGCCACCCCGGACACCACCGCCCCCACCGTCCCCGGCACCCCGGTCGCCTCGGCGGTCACCTCGACCGGACTCACCCTGACCTGGCCCGCGTCCACCGACAGCGGCGGCAGCGGCCTGGCCGGCTACGAGGTCACCCAGGCACAGGTGGGCAGCGACGCGCTGGTGCTGCTCCCGGCGTCGACGAACTCGCTGGCCGTGACCGGGCTGCTGCCACAGCGGACGTACCAGTTCTCGGTGCGGGCCCGCGACGGCGCCGGCAACCGCTCGGCGGCCTCCCCGACGGTCTCGGTCACCACGCCGGCGTCGCCCGCGCCGGACACCACCGCCCCGACCGCGCCCGGCACCCCGACCGCCTCCGCGGTCACCGCCACCGGACTGACCCTCACCTGGGGGCCGGCCACCGACAACGTCGGGGTCACCGGCTACCGGGTGTACCGGGAGGCCGGCGCGACGGACGCGCTGGTCGGCTCGCCCACCGGTGCCACGCTCACCCTCACCGGGCTGACCGCCTCCACCGCGTACACCTTCCACGTGGTCGCGGTCGACGCGGCCGGCAACGTCTCCGCGGCGTCCGCGCCGGTCACCGTGACCACCGCGGACCCGCCCACCGCCGGTGCCTGCACGGTCGGGTACGTCACCAGCGACTGGAGCACCGGCTTCACCGCCAACATCACCATCACCAACACCGGTGCCGGCACCCTGACCGGCTGGACCCTCGGGTTCAGCTTCCCGACCAGCGGGCAGCAGGTCGGCCAGGGCTGGTCGGCGACGTACCGCCAGAGCGGCACGGCGGTGACCGCCACCAACGTCTCCTACAACGGCACGCTCGCGCCCGGGGCGTCCACCAGCTTCGGCTTCAACGGCACCCACACCGGCACCAACCCCAGACCCACCACCTTCACCCTCAACGGCGTCCCCTGCACGAACGCCTGACCGGATCTTGGACAGTTGCCGTTCGCCCGGAACGGCAACTGTCCAAGATCTAGGCTCCCGGCCGCCAGCCGGCGGCGGTGAGGGCGCGGCGGAGGGTGGCGGCGACCTCGTCGGGGCGGGCGCGGACCAGCCACGCCGGGAAGCGCAGGATGCGGTCGCCGGACGCCCAGACGTCGTTCTGCCGCGCCATGTCGGCCGCCCAGTGCCGGACGTCCATGTGGTGCGCTCCGTCGATCTCCACGTGCAGCCCCCACTCCCGCCAGTACGCGTCCAGCCAGCGGGTCCGTCCGGTGGCATCGGTACGACGATGCTGCAGATCGGGTCGCGGCAGGCCGTGTCGGCGGCACAGCCGGACGAAGTCGATCTCCGACAACGCCTCGGCCCCACCGGCGATGTCGGCGACGGTCTGCCGGATCAGGAGCCGACGTGGTGCGCGGGGCAGGGCGTCGACCACCTCGCTGATCTCCTCCGGCAGGACCCGGCGCTGTTGGCAGCCGACGGCGAGCGTCGACTGCGCCTCCTCGACGTCGCGCGCCCAGCCGGCCGCGTCCACCAGTGCGCGAGCCGTCGTGGTGCGGGTGGGGCGGGCGAGTTGCAGATGCGTCCCGGGCAGCACCGACGTGCGGTGCACGATGACCGGCGCCATGTCGATCGGCATCCGCTGCAGCACCGTCCGGGCGGCGCGGCGCGCGGCGGGCACCAGCACGTGCAGCGGCTCCCGCCGTAGTCCGCGCACCCCCGCCTCGGTGGCGGCGGTCGTACCGGCCAGCACCGCGTTGGGGCCGGCGGCGAGTACCGCCACCCACAACTGCTGGTCCCGGGTCAGCCGACCGTTGCCGGTGAGCAGGACTCCGCGGCAGATCGACCGCCAGCGGCCGGAGCTGACCATGCCCCGTACCGTGCCCTCGGTCAGCAGCCGGGTCGCCTGTGCGGTGGTGACGACACCCGCCTGCTCGAAGGCGAGCCAGTCCAGCGCGTCGGCGTCGTCCAGAGGAAGCATTTCACCGACTCTGTCGGGCGGGCCGGACGCCCGCCGCCAGATCTTGGACAGTTGCCGTTCCGCCCGCACGGTAACTGTCCAAGATCTGCAGCTGCGGCGCGCGGGCGTGGCTACGGACGAACCGCTCCGCGCCGCCGCAGGGGCTGGCTAGGCTCGACGGCGTGCGGGCCACGGGGCGCAGCGACACCGTGCTCTTCGTCGTCTACGACGGGGTACGGCTGCTCGACGTCACCGGCCCGCTGGAGGTCTTCACCGTCGCCAACGAGCACGGCGGGACGTACCGGCCGGTGCTCGCCTCGCCCGACGGCCGGGACGTGGTGAGCAGCGCCGGGGTCCGGCTCGGCGCCGACGTGGCGCTGTCCGAGGTGACCGGGCCGGTCGGCACGCTGGTGGTGCCCGGCGCGCCGGACTGGCAGGCCACGGCCGCCGACCGTCCGCTGCTCGACCAGATCCGCCGGCTGGCCGCCGGCCGGCAGCAGCAGCGCGTACGCGAAGCGGGTGAAGCCGAGCGCGACGACCGGCCCGGCGGCCAGGCCGAGCGCGGTCAGCGGTTCCCGCAGGCGCTCGGATCGGGACATGCTCGGTGACGCCCCGACTCGGCGAAATGGGGCTCAGTCGGCCAGTTCGTCGGCGAGCAGCTCCATCAGCAGGGCGTCGTGCCACGTGCCGTCCTCGCCGCGCTCGTAGCGGCGCATGATGCCGACCGGGCGGAAGCCCACCTTGGCGTACGCGCGGATGGCGGCGGTGTTCCCCGCCGCCGGGTCGATGGTGAACCGGTGGTGGCCGTACGCCTCGACGAGGTGCCGGGTCAGCGCGCGGATGGCGTCCCCGCCCAGCCCGGTGCCGTGCACCGCCGGATCCAGGTAGATGTCCAGCGCGGCGTGCCGGTAGTCCGGGTCCGGCTCGGCGTAGTACTGCACCAGGCCGACCACCCGCCCGTCGTGCTCGACGGCGTACGCGGTCAGGTCGTCGTCGGCCAGCTCGGCGCGGACCGCCGCGGCCAGATCGGCGCCGCCGCGCCACCACCGCCGCACCTCCGGGGTGGCCCGGATCGCCGCGAGGGCGGGCACGTCCGCGTCCGTCACCGGTCGCAGGGTCACGCTCCGCCCCCGCAGCATCGCCTCAGCCCCGGATCTCGCCGTGCTCGACGCAGGTCGCCGACCAGCCGACCGGCAGCACCTGCACCTTCATCCGGCGGCGGCAGCGCGCGCAGTAGCGCGGCGGCTCCAGCGCCCGGGCCGCCGCGCACGCCGCGTGCGGACCGGCCGCGGCGTCCTCGCCGCAGCGGTCGCACCAGGTCACCGCCGGCTGCACCACGTCGGTCACGGTCTACCTCACAGGGTGGCGGAGAGCGCCTTGACGGGCATCTTCAGATCGTCGAGCAACTGCAGGTCGGCGGTCGCCGGCCGGCCCAGGGTGGTCAGGTAGTTGCCGACGATCACCGCGTTGATGCCGCCGAGCAGGCCGTCGCGGGTGCCCAGGTCGCCGAGGGTGATCTCGCGGCCGCCCGCGTACCGCAGGATGGTGCGCGGCATGGCCAGCCGGAACGCGGCGATGGCACGCAGCGCGTCCTTGCCCTCCACCACCGGCCGGTCGCCCAGCGGGGTGCCGGGGCGGGGGTTGAGGAAGTTCAGCGGCACCTCGTGCGGGTCCAGCTGGGCGAGCTGCGCGGCGAACTCGGCGCGCTGCTCCACCGTCTCGCCCAGGCCCAGGATGCCGCCGCAGCAGACCTCCATGCCGGACTCGCGGACCATCCGCAGCGTCTCCCAGCGCTCCTCCCAGGAGTGCGTGGTGACCACGTTGGGGAAGTACGACCGGCAGGTCTCCAGGTTGTGGTTGTAGCGGTGCACGCCCATGTCGACCAGCTCGTCGACCTGCTCCTGGCTGAGCATGCCCAGCGACGCGGCGACCTGGATGTCGACCTCCGCCTTGATGGCGGCGACCCCCTCGCGCATCTGCTTCATCAGCCGGGCGTCCGGGCCGCGGACGGCGGCCACGATGCAGAACTCCGTCGCCCCGGTCGCCGCGGTCTGCTTCGCCGCCTCGACCAGCGAGGGGATGTCCAGCCAGACCGACCGGACCGGGGAGGTGAACAGGCCGGACTGCGAGCAGAAGTGGCAGTCCTCCGGGCAGCCGCCGGTCTTCAGCGAGACGATGCCCTCGACCTCGACCTCCGGGCCGCACCAGCGCATCCGCACCTCGTGGGCGAGCTGGAGGGCGGCGGGCAGGTGCTCGTCGGGCAGGTTGAGCACGGCGAGGACACCGGCCTCGTCGAGGCCGACGCCGTTCTCCAGCACCTGGGTACGGGCCTGGTCGAGGATCTCTGGCATGGCTCGTACCCTACAAGGCCACCCCGGGGCGGAGAAACGGCCGAGGTCGGGGGGCCGTCGGCACCCGGGTGCGCCGGCCCGCGCCACGCCGGTGCCGGTCGGGCGGGTGGTAATTTCGCCCGGCGGCGCGTAGCTCGCCGAGGACTCCTCCGCGCCGATGCCGGGGGAGCGGACCTGTGCGGCGGAGGGAGGCGGTGACGGTGGCGGACTGGCTGGCGGCCCTGGAGCGCCGGGCCCAGCTGCGGGCCAAGGCCGGGCTCACCCGCACGCTGCGCCCGCGTGCCGCCGAGGACGCCGTGGTCGACCTGGCCGGCAACGACTACCTCGGCCTGGCCACCCACCCCGAGGTCACCGCCGCCGCCGCGTCGGCGCTGTCCGCGTACGGGCTGGGGGCCACCGGGTCGCGGCTGGTGCGCGGCTCCACCGACGCCCACCACGCGCTGGAGGAGACCCTCGCCGAGTGGCTCGGCACCGACCGGGCGCTGGTCTTCTCCTCCGGCTACCTGGCCAACCTCGGCGCGGTCCGGGCCCTGGTGCAGCCCCGTACGCTGCTCGTCTCCGACGCCCACAACCACGCCTCGCTGATCGACGGCTGCCGGATCTCCGGCGCCGAGACGGTGGTGACCCCGCACGCCGACGTCGACGCGGTGGCCGCCGCGCTCGCCGCCGCCCCCGGCCGCCCGGCCGTCGTGGTGACCGAGTCGGTCTTCTCCGTCGACGGTGATCTCGCCCCGCTGGCCCGGCTGCACGCCGTCGCCCGGGCGCACGGCGCGCTGCTGCTGGTCGACGACGCGCACGCCCTCGGCGTCACCGGCCCGGGCGGGGCGGGCGGGGTGGCCGCGGCCGGCCTCGCCGGCCAGCCGGACGTGGTGGTCACCGCCACCCTCTCCAAGGCGCTCGGCGGCGCGGGCGGCGTGGTCGCCGGCCCGGCCGAGTTCGTCCGGCACCTGGTCGAGACCGGACGGACGTTCATCTTCGACACCGCGCTGCCCCCGGCGGTCGCGGCCGGTGTGCGGGCCGCCGTGGCGCTGGCCCGCGCCGGTGACGAGCTGCGGGCCGAGCTGGCCGACCGGGCCGCGCTGGCGGTCCGCCGGCTCGGCGCGGCGGGGCTGACCGTCTCCGTCCCCGACGCGGCCGTGGTGTCGGTGACCGCCCCCGGCCCGGAGGCCGCCACCGCCTGGGCCGCCGACTGCCGCGACCGCGGCGTCGCGGTCGGCTGCTTCCGACCGCCCTCCACCCCGGACAGCCGCTCCCGGCTGCGGCTCACCATCTCCGCCGGGGTGCCGCGGGCGGACTTCGAACGGGCCCTGGAGGTCATCGTGGAGTGTGCCCCGTGAGCGCGAGGAGTGAGCCGGTTCTGCGAGCCCCGCAGTCGCGAACGAAGGTGGCCCCGTGACCGAACCGTGGAAGGGCGCGGTGCTGGTCACCGGCACCGACACCGAGGTGGGCAAGACGGTGGTGACCGCGGCGGTCACGGCCGCCGCGCAGGCCGCCGGCCTGCGGGTCGCGGTGGTCAAGCCCGGTCAGACGGGTACGGCCACCGGCGAGCCCGGCGACGTCGACTCGGTGACCCGGCTGGCCGCCCCGCTGACCGGGCGGACCCTGGCCAGCTACCCGGACCCGCTCGCCCCGCTCGCCGCGGCCCGGGTCGCCGAGCTGGAGCCGCTGGAGCTCTACACCGCCGTCGACGCCATCCGCGAGGAGGTCGACAAGCACGACCTGGTGCTGGTGGAGGGGGCCGGCGGGCTGCTCGTACCGATGGGGTTGCGTCCCTCCGGCGAGCCGTGGACGGTCGCGGACCTCGCGGTCTCCCTCGGCGCTCCGGCCGTGGTGGTGGCCCGGGCCGGACTCGGCACGCTCAACCACACCGCGCTGACCCTGGAGGCGCTGGAGCGGCGGGCCATCCCGGCCGGCGTGGTGATCGGGGCCTGGCCGACCGAGCCGGAGCTGGTGCACTGGGCCAACCTGACCGACCTGGTGCCCCACCTGCTCGGCGCGCTGCCGGCCGGCGCCGGGGCGATGGACCCGGGCGTGTTCCGCCGCTCCGCCCCCGGCTGGCTCACCCCCGCGCTCTACGGGGTGCTGGACGACTGGCGCGCCTGGGCCGAGGACATCAGCTGACCACCTGACCTTCGTCGGTGCCCGGGCCCGCCGCGCGTCGGTAGCCTGGCCGACGTGCGCGAACGTGGAATCTGGCGCCGGGTGGACCGGCGGGTCGCCGGCGACGTGGCGCTCTGGGCCGGGCTCGCCGCCCCGATGGCGTACGCGCGGCTGACCCCGCCGTACGAGCGCTGGGTCGTACCGCTGCTGGTCGGTTCGGTGCTGCTGCTGGCGGCCGCGGTGGCGGTGGGCCGGCGGCTGCCGGCGATGGCCGTGGTGCTGGTGCTGCTCGGCTCGGTGGTGGACGGCAACTTCGTCTTCGCCCTGCTGGTGTTCAGCTACCTGGCCGGGCGGCGCGGCGAACGGGCCGCCCCGGCCGGGGTGCTCTTCGCCGTGGTGGCGGTCGGCGGCACGGTGCTGCACCTGCTGCTGCTGGACACCGGCATGGCCATCTGGTTCCTGCTCAGCTGCGTGCTGCTGGGCGCCGGGGTGTTCCCCTGGCTGGTGGGCCGCTACCGGCGGCAGCAGCAGGCGCTGGTGCTGGCCGGCTGGGAGCACGCCGAGGCGGTGCAACGCGAGCAGCGGGGCGCCGCCGAGCGGATCCGGCTGCGGGAGCGGGCCCGGATCGCCCAGGAGATGCACGACTCGCTCGGCCACGAGCTGAGCCTCATCGCGCTGCGCGCCGCCGCCCTGGAGGTCGCCGGGGACCTGGACCCGCGGCACCGGGCCGCGGCCGGGGAGCTGCGGGCCAGCGTGGCGGGGGCCACCGAGCGGCTGCACCGGATCATCGGGGTGCTCCGCGAGGCGGACGCCCCGGCCACCACCCGTCCCGCCGGGGAGAGCGTCGCCGACCTGGTCGACGGCGCCCGCGAGGCGGGCATGGTGGTGCGCCTGCACCGCACCCCGGAGGTCGCCGACCTGCCGGAGCTGACCGCGCACGCCGCGCACCGGGTGGTCCGCGAGGCGCTGACCAACGCCGCCCGGTACGCCCCCGGCGCCCCGGTCACCGTCACCCTCAGCGAGGTGGACGACCGGGTGCAGGTGCGGGTGGTGAACGCCGCACCGCCGGCCGGGCCGCTGCCCGGGCCGCCGTCGCACGGCTCCGGCCTGGTGGCGCTCCGCGAGCGGGTACGGCTGGCCGGCGGCACCCTCGACGCCGGCCCGACCGGCGACGGGGGCTTCGCCGTGGCGGCCCGGCTGCCCGTGGCCGACGGCTCCCCGCGCCTCGACCCCATCGACGGAGGACCGTCCGGGGAGCCCCTGCCGCTGCGCGACGCCCGGCGCGGGGTACGGCGCAGCCTGCTTGCCGCGCTCGCCGCGCCACCGGCCGTCGCGCTGCTGCTGTCGCTGGTCTACTACCCGGTCGTCACCACCGGCGCGGTGCTGGACGGCCCGACGTTCGAGCGGATGCCGATCGGCACGCCCCGCTCCGAGCTGTCCGGGCTGCCCCGCCGCCAGGTCGAGCCGCCCGTCGACGCGCCGGCCCCGACCGGCGGAATGACCTGCGAGTACTACACCGACGGCAGTTTCCCGCTGGCCCAGCCGACCTGGCGGCTCTGCTTCGCCGACGACCGCCTGGCCAGCAAGGGACGGACGACGACGTGACCACCGACGACGGGCGGGTCACGGTGCTGCTCGCCGACGACGAGGCGATGGTCCGGGCCGGGGTGCGGGCCATCCTCGCCGCCGACCCCGGCATCGAGGTGGTCGCCGAGGCCGGTGACGGCCGGGCCGCGGTGGAGCTCACCCGGGCCCACCGGCCCCGGGTCGCGCTGCTGGACATCCGGATGCCGAAGCTGGACGGGCTCGCCGCCGCGGCGGAGATCCGCCGGCTGGTGCCGGCGACGGCCACCGTCATGCTCACCACCTTCGGCGAGGACGAGCACGTGGCCCGGGCGCTCGGTCACGGCGCCAGCGGCTTCCTGCTCAAGGCCGGTGACCCCCGGGAGCTGATCACCGGGGTACGGGCGGTCGCGGAGGGTGGGGCGTACCTGTCGCCGCGGGTGGCCCGGCGGGTGATCGAGCTCAACGGCGACCGGATGGCCCGCGTGCCGGCGGCCCGGGACCGCACGGCCGGGCTCACCGACCGGGAGCGCGAGGTGCTCGGCCTGGTCGGGGCGGGACTGTCCAACGCCGAGATCGCCCGCCGGCTCTTTCTCACCGAGGGCACCGTGAAGGGCTATCTGACCAGCATCTTCACCCGGCTGGACGTGCGTAACCGGGTGCAGGCGGCGATCATCGCGTACGAGGCGGGGCTGGCCGGCTGACCGGCCTGCCCCGCCCCTCGCTCAGGCGTCGCGGCGGCGCAGCGCGGCCCGGCCGAGCGCCAGCGCCGCGACGGCCCAGCCGGCCAGCAGCGTCAGGCCCACCACCGGCGGGTACGGGTCGGTCTCCCCGGCCAGGAAGTGCCCGCCGGCGACGCCGGGGAAGGCGTCCGAGATCCGGGTGAGCACGGTGATGTCCGGCTCGCGCAGCGACAGCGGCACGATCATCAGCACGGCGAAGAGCACGGTGAGGGTCAGCACCGCGCTGCGCAGCGCCGCCCCGAGGCCGAGGGCGAGCACCCCCACCAGCGCCAGGTACGCCGCCGTGGCCAGCACGTCGCGGAGCGTCCCGCCGAGCGGTGCGGAACCCCACTCGCCGAGCAGCGGAGCCGCCGCGAGGACCCCGACCAGGCCGAGCAGCAGCCCGAAGGCGAACGTCACCGCGCCGGAGACCACCGCCTTGGCCAGCAGCATCCGCCCCCGCGACGGGGTGCCCTGCAGGGTGGTGCGGATGGTGCCGGTGGCGTACTCGCTGGTGATGGCGAGCAGGCCGAGCGCCAGCACCGCGTACTGGGTGAGCTCCAGCGCGCCGACCAGCACACTGCCGACGGTGACCACGCCCCGGTCGTCGGCCGGGTCGTCGTTGGTGTTGGCGTTGGCCGCGTAGATGGCCAGCTGGGCCGAGGTGGCGGCCATCAGCAGCACGCCGGCCAGCAGGGTCCACCAGGTGGCCCGCACCGACCAGAGCCGGGTCCACTCGGCGGCCACCGCGCCGGCGAGCCCGCCGCCCCGGGCGGCCGAGCGGGTGGAGGCGAGCGCGGTCACCGGGCACCTCCCGCGGCGTACTCGACCGCGTCGCCGGTCAACCGCATGAACGCCTGTTCCAGCGTCACGGCCACCGGGGTCAGCTCGTGCAGCGGCACCCCCAGTTCGTACGCCAGGTCGCCGATCCGGGCGGCGGTGGCCCCGGTGACCGCCAGGTCCCGCGCGCCCTCGACCGTGACCGCGTACCCCTCGGCGGTGAGCCGCCCGGCCAGCGCGGAGAGCGCCTCCGGGCGCGGCCCGCGCACCCGCACGGCGGCGGTGGCGGCCGTGGCGAGCACCTCCGCGACGGGCGCGTCGGCGATCAGCCGCCCCTTGCCGATCACCACCAGGTGGGCGGCGGTCTGTTCCATCTCGCTCATCAGGTGGCTGGAGAGCAGGACGGTCCGTCCCTCGGCGGCGAGACCGGCGGTGAGCTGCCGGATCCAGCGCACGCCGTCCGGGTCGAGGCCGTTGACCGGCTCGTCGAACATGAGCACCGGCGGGTCGCCGAGCAGCGCGGCGGCGATGCCGAGTCGCTGCGCCATGCCGAGGGACAGGGTCCGTCCCGGCTTGGCGGCGGCCCGGTCGTCGAGGCCGGCCACGGCGAGCACCTCGTCGACGCGCCGGGCCGGGATGCCGTTGCTGCGGGCCATCGCCAGCAGGTGCGCCCGGCCCGCCCGGGCCGGGTGGATCGCCCGGGCGTCGAGCAGTGCCCCCACCTCCCGCAGCGGATGGCGCAGCTCCCGGTACGCCCGCCCGCCGACCAGGGCCCGGCCGGCGGTGGGCCGGTCCAGGCCGAGCACCATCCGCATGGTGGTGGACTTGCCCGCGCCGTTGGGGCCGAGGAACCCGGTGACCCGCCCGGGTGCGATGTCGACGGTCAGGTCGTCGACGGCCGTTACCGCCCCGAACCTCTTCGTCAACCCACTTAGTGTGATCATGCGTTGACGGTAGGAACCGACGGGTGTGCGCCGCTGCTGCCGATCGGCGTCCACTGGACCCCACCTTCGTCAGGTACTCCGGCGTTCGCGCCGTGCGCGCTCGCTCGGTCGGGTCGCCGTCGCGGGGCGGTCCGCCGTTCCGTCGGCCGTGGTGCTCAGGCGCTGTGGAGCTGATGTCACGAACGACTCACGCACCGGGGCGGGGCAGCCTGAATCGTTTGCGACATCAGGTCGACAGGACGTGGGCAGGTGGTGCCAGGCCCAGCCAGGAGCGCGGCACCGGACCCGAATCAGGCGGAGGTCAGGGCCGGCGGATCACGAACGCGTCCGGCATCCGGAAGGTGAGGTTGTCCGGGCACCAGGGCGGGCGTACCACCCGCACCCCGTCGAGCAGCGGGGCCGCCTCGGTCACCACCACCGCGGCCTCCATCCGGGCCAGCTGCGCGCCGACGCAGCGGTGTGCGCCCGCGCCGAAGGCCAGGTGCCGGCGTGACCCGCGCTGCCCGGGGCGGAACGCCTCGGGCGCGGCCACCACCTCGGGGTCGCGTCCGGCGCGGGCCAGCCAGAGCACCACGCTGGTGCCCGCCGCCACCGCCGTCCCGCCCAGCGTGGTGTCGACGGCGGCCACCCGCCGCCAGGTCACGATCGGCGGTTCCAGCCGCAGCCCCTCCTCGACCACGTCGGCCACCTCGACGGTGCCGGCGCGCAGGCCGGCGCGGACCTCGGGCTCGGCGGTGAGCCGGTGCAGCAGCAGGGTGAGGAACTGCGAGGTGGTCTCCTGCCCCGCCACCAGCAGGAAGAAGAGCGCGCCGACCACCACGTCGGGGGAGTGCCCGTCGGCGCGCAGGGTGGCGGCCAGCCCGCCCCCGGTGGCGGCGAAGTCGCGCAGCACGGTGTGGAACCGGCCCACCTCGGCGGCGAGGGCGAGCTGGCGGTCGGCGTCCAGCGGCGCCCAGAACAGCTCCAGCGCGGCGCGGGCGAAGTCCTTCACCGCGCCGACCGGGGCGTCGGGCAGCTCCACCAGCCGGGCCAGCACCAGCAGCGGGAGGTCGGCGGCGAGTTCGGCGTACAGGTCGACCGGCTCGCCCGCGTCGAGCGCGGCGGCCAGGCCGGTCACCCGCCGCCGGACCAGCCCGGTCAGCCAGGGCTGCTGGGCGGCCACCCGGGTCGGGTGCAGCGCCTGCGCCACCATCGCGCGGATCGCCGGGTGGCTCGCGGTGGAGTTGTTGGCCAACGTCGGCGGCAGGCGGAACCGGTGCCCGGCGAGCACCCGCAACGCGGCCACCGGGACCGGGGTCACCGCGTCCAGGGCGTTGTCCGGCCGCCAGGTGTCCGGGTCGGCGAGGACCTGCCGGACCAGCGCGTGCCGGGTGACCACCAGATGGTCGACCCCGACGTGGTCGGCGACGGTGGCCACGTCCGGCCACCGCTCGTCGACGGACTCCCCCCAGCCCCGGAACAGCACGCCGACACGCTAGCGGGCGGCCCCCGGCGGAGCGGGATCCAGCTCCCAGACGGTGGTGCGCTTCACCCGTACGCTCTCCAGCGCCTCCGTCACCGGCACGTCGTACGCGGCCAGCTCGCGGAACCGCTCGCGGGGCAGGAAGGCCCGTCCCGGGTCGCCGACCAGCACCCGGGCGCCCGAGCGGGCGGCCCGCAGCAGGAAACGCAGCACCCGCCGGGCCATCGCCTCGCTGTAGAAGACGTCCCCGGCGAGCACCACCTCGGCGTCCCCGGCGTCTCCGTCGAGGATGTCGCCGAACTCCGCGTCGACGCGTACCCCGTTGGCTTCGGCGTTGAGCGCGACGGCGGCCACCGCCCGCTCGTCGACCTCGACGGCGCGGACGGCGGCGGCGCCGGCCCGGGCGGCGGCGATGGCGACCAGGCCGGAGCCCGACGCCAGGTCGAGGACCCGGCGGTCGGCGACCAGCTCCGGATGGTCGGTGACGTGGCGGGCCAGCGCCTGGCCGCCGGCCCAGGCGAAGGCCCAGAACGGCGGCGGCTGGGAGCTGCGGAACTCGCCCTCGGTCAGCTCCCAGAGCCCGATCGGCTCGTCGGCCTGGTGCAGCCGCACCTCGGGGACGAAGGCCACCGGGGCGAGGCGGGCGTGCAGCCGGACGAAGGCCGCGGAGAGGTCGGACACCCGGGGATTGTCTCCCGGGGCGGTTCCCGGGCGTGTCGCGGGGCCGCCGTGACCGGTTCACCACGCTGCGTGAAAACCCGACCCGTACTTCACGATTCGTGCGAACACGCCCGTCTACCGGCTTCCCCGCACCCCTCATAGCGTTGCCAGGTGGATGCGACCGACGGAAGGGCGGGGTGGTGGTGACGGTGTGGCGGAACGCGCTGCGGGCCGGGGTGGTGCTGGCCTGCCTGTCCGGGGTGGGGCTGACCGCGCCCGCGCCGGCTTCGGCGGCGGCCGGCTTCGCCACCGAGCTGAACGGCCTGCCGGACGAGTTCTCCGTCGGCGACCAGGTACGCACCGTCGCCGCGGTGGTGTCGCGCACCGACGGCGGCCGGTGCGTCAAGGTCCGCTGGTCGATGGTGCTCACCGTGCAGGGCCTGCGGCTCGACCAGGTGAAGATGGACCGGGTCGAGGAGTCCGGCAGCTTCCCGTTGCAGATCCAGACCGAGGGGGCCATCGCCCGGCTCACCGACCGCCAGCTCGACCCGGGCACGCTCTGCCCGGACCGGACGGTCACCGCCCGCTACCGGGTGGCCTTCGCCGAGGACGTCACCCGGGGCCGGGTTACCCTCGCTGCCGAGGCGTACGACGCCAACCTGCGGCTGCTCGCCCGGCAGACCGCCACCCGCAACGTGGTCGGCCTGCTCGCCGACGCCACGCCCACGCCGGAGCCGAGCGCCTCGGAGGTGGAGGTCGACCCGACCGAGACCGTCGAGGCCGAGCCGACCGAGGAGGCGGTGGCGGAGGTGCCGCCCGCCGCCGGCCGCCCGGTGTCCGGCTCCTCCGGCGGGGGATTCGGCGTGGTGCAGGCCGCCTTCCTCCTCGGCGGGCTGCTGCTCTTCCTCGGCGCCGGGCTGCTGCTGCGGTTGCGGCAGCTGACCCGCGCCGCCCGCGGGCAGGACGTCGGCGGGCCGTCGTTCGAACGGCCCCGCCGGTCGGGGCGCTGGGCGGCGGCGCGCCGCTGATCGGGGGCCGCCGGGGCCGGGCGGCAACGCCGCCCGACCCCGGCGGGTTCACTTCGAGAACACCTGGAACTCGGCGATCCGGACCTGGTCGCGCGCCGGGCTGGCGGTCGCGCAGTCGGTGGTGGTGGCCGGGTCGTCGTCCTGCTCACCGGCGTACGCCGGGCCGCCGGTGCACTGGCTGGCCAGCACCTCCAGCCGCAGGTGGGTGGCGAGCGTGGTCGGCACCGGGAACGACCGCAGGTTGATGTCCCGGACGTACGCCCGATACTTCCCACCCGGGAAGGCGTCGCCGGCGCTGGTGTAGATCCGCTCCCACCGCGCCGGGTCGGCGCAGTCGGTGGTGGTCGCGTTGCAGGCGAGCACGGCGAAGGAGCGCAGCGCGCTCAACGCGTTCTGCCCGCCCGCGTCGGCGTCCCCGGTGATCGCCGGGCGCAGCATCGCGCTGACGTTCACCCGCTTCACCACCTGCGGGGCGTCGCCGGGCAGCGCCACCGTGACGCCCCGGCCGGCCACCCCGGTCAGCGACGCCCAGTTGGTGCTCTCGGTGTCGTCGCCGATCCGGTCCAGGTTCACCCCGTCGCCGGTGATGACCGCGCCCGAGGTGGTGGACGCCAGGTTGCGGCTCAGCCGCAGGTCGACGTACCCCTCCTGACCGGCCCGGGCGACCACGCTGAGCCGCTGGTGGCCGAAGCCGGGCGCCACCGCGAGCAGCGGGTACGTCCCGGCCACCGCCTCGAAGGTGTCCGGCAGCGGGGTGGCCGGGTCGGTGTCGGCGATCGGCGTGGCCCGGGCCTCGTAGTCGCCCACGTACAGCCGGATCGGCGCCTCGGCGCTGTCCCCCTTCGGCCGCAGGGTGAGCGTGGCGTTGCCGCCGTACGGGCTGGCGAAGCTCGGCGTCGGGTCGGTGTCGGTGGCGCCCTTGGTGGCGGCGTCCCGGCCCATCCCGGAGCGGGCGAACTCGGCCCAAATCAGCTCCTGGTTGGCCCCGCCGAAACGGAGCTTGTCGGCGGTGAGCAGGTTGTCCCGCATGTCGAGCATGCTGACCTGGCTGGCCGCCTGGAGCAGGAACGAGTCGAAGACGAGCTGCGCCCAGCGCCGGTTGCCCGGGCAGTCGTCCACGGCGACCTTCCCCTGCGCGCAGTCGAGCTGCCGCTGCGGGGTGCCCAGCCCGTACCGCTTCACCAGCGCGGAGCGGATCCGGAAGTTGGTGGCGCTCCAGATCTCCCCGTCGGCGTGCACCGCCGGGCCGGCGGTGTTGTAGCCGACGTCGGAGTAGTTGAGCGGGCTGCGGCTGAAGTCGTGGTTGCGGATGCCGCTGATCAGGTTGCCGGTGACGTACCCGCCGGTGACGAAGGGGGTCTCGCCGGGGGCGCGCAGACCGTGCTCGTAGAGGTACTCCGCGGCGAGCAGGTCGCTCCACGACTCGCCCATCGCCCCGCCCTGGTGGCCGCCGATGCCGCTGTCCGGCCCGGCGATCATGCGGTTGGTGATGGCGTGGGTGTACTCGTGCCCGATCACCGTCATGTCGTAGTCGCCGTCCACGCACGGCGGGTACGGCCCGCCGGCCTGCGGCTGCCACAGGTACATGTTGGTGGTGGGCGGCAGGCCGTCGCGCGGCGTGCCCTGGTTGGCGTTGTTCCGGTTGCCGGAGAGCGCGCCCTGCTGGGCGCGGCCCTGCTCGGCGTCGCCGCCGAGGCCGGCCCCGCTCACGTTGACCGCCTGCAGGTTCCAGGTGGCCTCGGTGAAGCCGAGGTGCCAGGCCCAGTCGTGCATCCGGTTGTGCATCGCGAAGAGGTTGGCGATGGCGGCGTCGGCGTCGTTGCGCTGCGCGGAGGTGAACACCGCCGGGTTGCAGCGGGCCTGGTGCCACTGGTCGGTGAAGGGGTACTCGTAGCGGCGTTCCGGGCTGACGGTGG
Organism: Micromonospora sp. CPCC 205739; assembly: GCF_036906795.1. NCBI lineage: Bacteria > Bacillati > Actinomycetota > Actinomycetes > Micromonosporales > Micromonosporaceae > Micromonospora > Micromonospora sp. CPCC 205739. The sequence continues at coordinate 241,855 of NZ_JBAKHS010000010.1, forward strand.
CCGGCAGGAGCGGGCTGCCCGCGCCCCAGGAGACCACCGTGTTGGCGGAGTTGCCGCGCGAGGTGCCGGTAGGCGTGCCTGTGGCCTTGTCGACGTCCCAGGCGTTGCCGGTGGCCGGGTCCCGGAACGCGGCGGCGCAGCCCGGCGCGGGATCGGCGCACCAGCGCACCCGGGGGTCCTGCCCGGGCGCGAGGTCCTGCGGCGGGGTGGCCGGGTAGACGGCCCAGCTCGGGTTGTCCGAGTCGAAGTCGACCAGGTCCTCGCGGACCAGCACCTGGCCGGTGATGCCGTCGACGTACGTGGTGAAGGCGGCCGGGTGGTCGGTGTCCGCGCCGATCAGGGTCACCTCGTAGGCGGCCCGGGGGCCGTCGAGCGGGGTGGGCACGGCGACCGGGCGGACCCGGTGGCTGGCCACCCGGGCGGCGTCCAGGTCGGCGTCGGCCAGGGCCGCCGCGTACGCCTGCTCGCCGGTCAGCGTGGCCGGGGCGGGCGCCGAGGCGTCCCGGGCGAGCGAGGAACTGACCGAGACGACGGCGCCGTCGGCGACCGCCACGGTGACCAGGCCGTCATGGCCGGCGGGCAGGTCGCCGAAGCGCTGCCGCAGGGTGACCACCGCGCCGGCGCCGATCGGCCGGACCAGCAGCCGGTCCATCGCGGCGACCGACGCGGCGTCGAGGCCGAAGAGGTCCTGGTTGTCGGTGAGGTAGCGCCGGGCGGCGGCCTCGGGGTCGGCGGGCAGGCCGGTGGCGAGCGGCGTCGGGGCCGGGCCGAGCGCCTGCGGGGTGCCGAGCCGGTTCCACCGCACGTCGGCGTCGACCCGCCGGGCGATTCCGCGCTGCCGGGCGTCGGGTGCCGCCGTACCGGTGCGGTTGTCGACGTCGGCGGCCTGGTGGCTGTCGTCGGCGAACGAGCCGGAGCGGCCCGGTGCGGCGGCCGGCGCGTCGCCCGGCGCGGCGGCGGTGGCGCCGCCGGGCAGCAGGGCGGCGACCACGGCGGCGGTCGCCAGTACGGGGACGAGCCGGCGTCGGGGCCGGCTCGTCCGATCTGTCCACTCCGGTCTGGGCACGGGACCTCCTCGTGGGAGCGGGGGCCGACGCTGCGCCGGCCCGGTGCAGGCGTGGTTACGCATGCGCATCTGTGGATACCAGGCGGGTCGGGTGAGGGCAAGGTCGCCGATGACGCTGGGTGCGGCGGGCGTCACCGAAACTGCTTTACAAAAATTTGCTACTTGTAAAATCGAGTGACCGGTGCCACAGTCAGGACAGCCCGCGAGATCGGAGGTCGGCGATGGCCATCAGCACCGACGCGACGGTTCCACCCGTCGCCTGGCGCGACACCCGCAAGCCGCTCTGGCCGCTGGCCCTGCTCGTCCCGGTGCTGCCCTTCCTGGGCTGGCTGGGCTGGCGGGGCACCGGCGGCATCTGGGCCTGGTGGCTCACCCCGGTGGTGGTCTTCGGGCTCATCCCCACGATCGACCTGCTGATCGGCGACGACCGGCGCAACCCGCCCGACGAGGCGGTGCCCCGGCTCTCCGCCGACGGCTACTACCGCTGGCTCACCTACCTCTACCTGCCCGCCCAGTACGCGGCCCTGGTGCTCTGCTGCGCGGTCTGGGCCCGGGGCGAGCTGTCCTGGATCGGCGCGGCCGGGCTGGTCGCCACCGTCGGGGTGGTCAACGGCATCGCCATCAACACCGCCCACGAGCTGGGCCACAAGCGGGAGACCGCGGAGCGCTGGCTGTCCAAGGTGGCGCTCGCGCCGACCGGGTACGGGCACTTCTACGTGGAGCACAACCGGGGCCACCACACCCGGGTGGCCACCCCGGAGGACCCGGCCAGCTCACGGCTGGGGGAGAGCTTCTGGGCGTTCTGGCCGCGTACCGTCTGGGGCAGCCTGCGATCGGCCTGGCGGCTGGAGACCAGCCGGTTCCGGCTGCGGAGCCGCAGCCCGTGGACGTGGCGCAACGACATCCTCAACGCCTGGGCGATGACGCTGGTGCTCTACGCCGTGCTGATGCTCGCCTTCGGCCCCGGCGTGCTGGTGTTCCTGGTGCTCCAGGCCGTGGTCGGCTTCTCGCTGCTGGAAGTGGTCAACTACCTGGAGCACTACGGGCTGGCCCGGCAGCGCAACGCCGCCGGTCGCTACGAGAAGGTCGACCCCCGGCACAGCTGGAACAGCGACCGGACGGTCACCAACGTCTTCCTCTTCCAGCTCCAGCGGCACAGCGACCACCACGCCAACCCGCTGCGCCGCTACCAGACGCTGCGCAGCTTCGACGCCTCGCCGCAACTGCCGGCCGGCTACGCCACCATGGTGGTCGTCGCGCTGGTGCCCCCGCTGTGGCGGCGGGTGATGGACCACCGGGTGATCGCCCACTACGGGGGCGACCTCGACCTGGCCAACGTCCACCCGCCGGCCCGCCGCCGGCTGCGGGAGCGCCAGCGCCGTCGCCCCGCGGCCTCCGGTCAGGGGTACGCCGACTGACCCCGTCGACCGCGCCGGTCGGACGCCGGACCCCCTCGGGCGTCCGGCCGGCGCATGCCGGGGCCGTTCCCGGCACGGCTACGTCCGGGACTGCGGCGGCCCTCGGGGCCGGGCTCGGGCGGCCGTCGGGTCAGGCCGGTGGCGTCCAGTCCGGGTGGCGGCCGAAGGCGGCGATCAGTCGGTCCTGCGCGTCGGCGTCGGCCGGCACCTCGACGGCCGGCCGGATCAGCAGGCCGAGCTGGTAGTCGGAGATCCGGTCGGCGAACCACGCGGCGCAGGCGGCGACCGCGTCGGCGTCCAGGCGCGGGTCCGCGCCGATCGCCACCGCCAGGTCCCAGGCGTGTACGAGGTGCTCGGCGAGGAGCTGGTGCAGGTAGTCGCCCGCTGGGGTCTCCCCGGCCGAGAGGTTCACCGTGACGTCGAGCGCGCCGGGATGGCTGGCCGCCACCTCGGCCTGGGACGCCACCTGCCGGGCCGTCCTGATCGGGTCGTCGCCGAGCTGGTCACCGTCGAACCGGTGGCCGACCTCCTCGACGGTACGGCCGGCGAGCAGCGGCGCGGTCCACCGGTCCTCGGTGACCACGTGGTTGACCAGTGCGCGGACGTCCCAGTGGGGGCAGGGGGTCGGCTCCGACCACTGCCCGGGCGTGACCTGCTCCACCCGGTCGACGAACTCGGCCAGGCTCCGGCGGTACGCCTCCAGCAGGTCCATGCCGCCGATTGTCGCGGCTGTCCGTGGCGGTTCGGGCGCTTTTGCCCGGTCGTCCGGTGCTCTGGTCGGTGGTCCCGTGCTCCGGTCTGTCGTCCCATGCTCCGGTCGGTCGGCCCGTGCTCGGGCCGTCCGGTGCTCTGGTCGGTCCAGGGCCGGGCCGGTCGGGCGTCGGGTCGGCTGGGGTCGGGTCGTTCGGGCGGCCCGGGCTGGGTCGGTCGGTGCCCGGGCGGGCTGGACCGGTCAGTCGAGCTGGGCCGGGTCGAGGCCCAGCTCCCGGGCGGCGACCAACCGGATCCAGTCGGTGAACTGCCGCCGGGAGATCACCCGCTCGTGCACCGCGAGCTGCACGGCGAGCCCGTCCATCACCGCGTTGATCCGCCAGGCGGCGCCTGCCGGGTCGGCGCAGACGAAGGTGCCGGCCGCCACCCCGTCGGCGATCACCGCGGCCAGGTCCTGCCGCCACCGCAGGTCGAGTCGGCGGGAGACCTTTTCCAGCTCGGGCGTGCGCAGCGACTCGGCCCAGCCGTCGATCCACATGGACCAGGAGATCGACCGGCCGGCCGGGGTGTAGAGACGCAGCATCCGGCGCAGCTTGGTCAGCGGCGGCGCGGAGGAGCGGACCAACGCGTCCAGCCGGGCCAGGTCCTGCTCCACCGCGTACGCGAAGGCCTGTGCCAGCAGCCGTTCCTTGGTGGCGAAGTGGTAGAACACGAGCGCCTGGCTGACCCCGGCGGCCTGCGCCACGTCGGCCGTCCGGGTGTTGGCGAGTCCGCGCTCGACGATCACGTCGCAGGCTGTTCGCAGCAGGGAATCCAGGCGGACATCGGCGGCACGTCTCGTCACGCGGTTACGGTAGCCCATCGATATGACCACGATGCGTTACCGAGGCGGCCGGTCGGGCGCGCCACAGTCGGAACCCGGACACCCCTTCTCCGGCGCGTCGCCTGGCCTCCGACCTGGGTGCCTGTCGGACTCCCCGACCCCACCGACCATCCCGCCCAGTCTCCTAGGAAGCTCTGCGGGGAGTGCTGGTCCTCTCGCCCCGCAACCCACCGCGGGACGCGCCGAGCGCGCCCCCGATTTGGCAACTGTTCCCAGGCTCGGCTAAAGTTTCCATCCGTCACCGGGAACGCCGGAGACACGCGGACGTAGCGCAGCTGGTAGCGCATCACCTTGCCAAGGTGAGGGTCGCGGGTTCGAATCCCGTCGTCCGCTCGGAGCTGCCGCCACGCATGACGGGGGCAACCTCGGTGGGGTGGCCGAGAGGCGAGGCAACGGCCTGCAAAGCCGTGTACGCGGGTTCAAATCCCGTCCCCACCTCGGTATGAGCACGGGCGATTGGCGCAGTGGGAGCGCGCTTCCTTGACACGGAAGAGGTCACTGGTTCAAACC